>NZ_JBXAHO010000017.1:0-145442 GCF_058795195.1 Pseudomonas sp. GW823-FHT06B06
TCGCCGATGGTAGTGTGGGGTTTCCCCATGTGAGAGTAGGTCATCGTCAAGATTAAATTCCAAAACCCCTATCTGCGTATGCAGGTAGGGGTTTTGTTTTTGTCCGCTGGAAAAATCTGTCTGTTCGGGTTTCTATGCAACGGCTCGGGGCGTGGCTATCATGCGGGCCTCATTGTGAGGCGAGACTTGCATGCTGACGTTGTTAAAGCTTCTTAAGGATGGCCGATTCCATTCGGGTCAGGCATTGGGCGCTGCCTTGGGCATCAGTCGCAGTGCTGTGTGGAAGCAGCTTCAGCATCTTGAGGCTGAGCTGGGGTTGTCCATTCACAAGGTTCGGGGGCGCGGCTATCAATTGGCTGCACCGTTGACGTTGCTTGATCCTGCGGAGATAGGGCGACTGTCGCCCACGTCTAATTGGCCGGTCCTGGTCTTCGACTCTATTGACTCCACCAATGCCGAAGCCCTGCGCGCCATCGAGCGGCACCAGGCTGCGCCTTTTCTGGTGCTTGCCGAGCGGCAAACTGCCGGGCGCGGGCGGCGAGGGCGCAAGTGGGTCAGTCCATTCGCTGAGAATGTCTATTACAGCCTGGTGTTGCGGGTTGAGGGCGGTATGCGCCAGCTGGAGGGCTTGAGCCTTGTAGTGGGGCTCGCCGTCATGCAGGCCTTGCGTGAGCTTGGGGTTCCCGGGGTTGGGTTGAAATGGCCCAATGATGTCCTGGTAGGGCAGAAGAAAATTGCCGGAATACTGCTTGAGCTGGTCGGGGATCCTGCCGACGTCTGTCACGTGGTGCTGGGTGTCGGAATTAATGTAAACATGCAAATGACCGATGAAGTCGATCAACAATGGACGTCCATGCGCCTGGAGTCGGGCAAGGCGTTTGATCGCAATCGCCTGGTCGCGGCGCTGGGTGAAATGCTCCACAGATACCTGGCTCGCCACCAGGCCGATGGATTTTCGGCGATCCAGGCTGAGTGGGAGCAGCATCACCTATGGCAGGGGCGTGCGGTGTCGTTGATCGCGGGTGCAAACCAAATAGATGGCGAAGTGCTGGGTATCGATAGTCAGGGTGCGCTGCGCTTGAAGGTGGGTGGTGTGGAGAAAGTCTTCAGTGGCGGTGAGCTGAGCCTGAGGTTGCGTCATGATTCTTGAGCTCGACTGCGGAAATAGTTTCATCAAGTGGCGTGTGCTCAAGGCGGACGCCCGTCAGGTGGTAGGGGAGGGAGTAGTCGATTCCGACCTGGCATTGCTCGAGGGCGTGAAGGGGATTGAAGGCCTTGCGTTGAGGTTCTGTCGGCTGGTGAGTGTCAGGACTGCCGAAGAAACCGGCGAATTGATCGCCCGGCTGAAGGCTGCCTTCGAAATTTCGGTGGTCTGTGCCGCTCCAGCCGAGGAAATGGCCGGTGTTCGTAATGGCTATGAAGAATTTGAGCGGCTCGGTCTTGATCGTTGGTTGGCGCTGCTCGGAGGGTTTCATCTGGCTTCTGGCGCGTGCCTGGTGCTTGATTTCGGTACTGCGGTGACCGCGGACTTCGTTGCCGGGGATGGTGATCATCTCGGTGGGTTTATATGCCCTGGGATGCCGTTGATGCGAAACCAGCTGCGCACCCATACCCGCAAGATTCGTTACGGAGATCTTGCGGCTGAGCGCGCTTTGGAGCGTCTTGTTCCGGGACGCACGACGGTCGAAGCGGTTGAGCGCGGGTGCCTGTTGATGCTTCGCGGATTTGTGCTGACGCAACTGGAGATGGCGCGGGGTTATTGGGGGGAGAACTTTACGGTGTTCCTCACCGGTGGTGATGCGTCGTTGGTGTCCGAGATAGTGCCTGAGGCCCGGGTGGTTCCCGATCTGGTGTTCGTCGGCTTGGCGATGGCATGCCCTTTGTCTTGAGGTCTTTATGCGTTGGTTGTTTCTGCTGCTGCTCGTTCTCAATGTGTTTTATTACATCTGGCATCAACAGGAGGCGCCTCTGCGTGCCAAGGACGTAACGCCTTTGAGTCTGTATCGCGGTTCCCAGCAGGACATTCGTCTCTTGAGCGAGGCGACGGATACGGCCAGGGATAAAGGGAAGGTGGCACAGGCAGAGGCTGAATGCCTTTATCTGGGTGGATTTGTAAGTCAGGACGTCGAGAAGGCGCTTGAGCGCAGGTTGACGGGCATGGGCGTGAAATATCAATCGCTACCTGCGAGTCCGACTGAACCCCCTGTGTACTGGGTTCGAGTGGCCCCTGAAAGCAAGCGTTGGCTGGATGACTTGCAGCTGATAAACCTTTCTAGAGAATTCAATGAGTTAAAACATAAAATAATGCCTTGTGGGGGGGTTGCACCCACCGAATAGTTTGCATAGAATGGCGCCCGCTCCACAGCGAAGACCTAAAGCGGTTAACGAAGTGAAGCGAGGTCAACGCAGATAAGCTCAGGATTTTAATGAGAAAAATGCTTGACAGAAGGCTGGCATGATGTAGAATGCCGGCTCGCTTAGGAGGGGTTCCCGAGCGGCCAAAGGGATCAGACTGTAAATCTGACGTCTACGACTTCGAAGGTTCGAATCCTTCCCCCTCCACCATTTTTAGCGAGAGCTGCAAGCCTCGCGGGTATAGTTTAGTGGTAGAACCTCAGCCTTCCAAGCTGATGATGCGGGTTCGATTCCCGCTACCCGCTCCAAGTTTGCAGGTTTTGCACGGTGTTACGCTCTTGTAGCTCAGTTGGTAGAGCACACCCTTGGTAAGGGTGAGGTCAGCGGTTCAAATCCGCTCAAGAGCTCCATACAAAAGGCAGATATGCAAATATCTGCCTTTGTTTTAGGCGGCTAAGGCTGCGCCCCGTTGTGGCTCTGAGAGTTCTTGCTCTTGTGGGTGAGGGTGTTTCGGTCGGGTCGCCTAGCAAGTGGTTGTAAAGTCTTTTTCAGGTCTGCATAATGGTCGGCCTGATTTTGTTTTAGGTCAGTAGCTCAATTGGCAGAGCGACGGTCTCCAAAACCGTAGGTTGGGGGTTCGATTCCCTCCTGACCTGCCAGATTCACTCGGTGTGTCTGGCTTTCTTTTCACAGGATCTTCATAGATGACTCCTAAAGCTGAAGCTCAAGGCTCTCGTTTCGACCTCCTCAAGTGGCTTGTAGTAGTCGCTTTGGTGGTTGTTGGCGTTGTTGGCAATCAGTATTACTCTGCTTCGCCGATCCTGTACCGCGTACTCGCTTTGCTTGTCATTGCTGCCGTAGCTGCCTTTGTAGGCCTGCAGACAGTCAAGGGCAAGTCTTTCTTTGTACTGGTTAAGGAAGCGCGCACCGAAATTCGTAAAGTCGTATGGCCGACTCGCCAAGAAACCACGCAGACCACGTTGATCGTTGTGGCTGTTGTCCTGGTTATGGCGTTGCTGTTGTGGGGGCTCGATTCCCTGCTCGGCTGGCTTGTTTCCTTGATTGTCGGCTAAGGGTGTCCCGTGGCTAAGCGTTGGTACGTTGTGCATGCTTACTCCGGTTACGAGAAGCATGTAATGCGCTCGCTGATCGAGCGCGTAAAGCTGGCTGGCATGGAAGATGGCTTCGGCGAAATTCTGGTTCCCACTGAAGAAGTGGTTGAAATGCGTAATGGCCAGAAGCGCAAGAGCGAGCGTAAGTTCTTCCCTGGTTATGTGCTGGTCCAGATGGATATGAACGAGGGTACTTGGCACTTGGTCAAGGACACTCCTCGTGTAATGGGCTTTATCGGCGGTACCGCTGATAAGCCGGCACCGATTACTGATAAAGAGGCAGAAGCGATTCTGCGTCGTGTTGCTGATGGTAGCGATAAGCCGAAGCCGAAGACGTTGTTCGAGCCAGGTGAGTCGGTGCGCGTCAACGACGGTCCGTTTGCCGATTTCACCGGCACGGTCGAAGAGGTCAACTACGAAAAGAGCCGGATCCAGGTCGCGGTGCTCATTTTCGGACGCTCTACTCCGGTAGAGTTGGAGTTCAGTCAGGTCGAAAAGGTCTAACTGAACAAGCATCCCAACCCCGCAGCCTTAGGCTGTGGGGTTTTGTCGTCACTGGGATAAATGCGCAAGTAACCGGGGAGCCTTTCGAGGCGTTTGAACCCGTAATTGGAGTGCCTCATGGCCAAGAAGATTACCGCTTACATCAAGCTGCAAGTGAAGGCCGCTCAGGCTAACCCAAGCCCACCTGTTGGTCCTGCTCTGGGTCAGCACGGCGTGAACATCATGGAATTCTGCAAGGCTTTCAACGCCCGTACTCAGGGTCTTGAGCCAGGTCTGCCGACTCCAGTGATCATCACTGTCTACAGCGACCGTAGCTTCACGTTCGAAACCAAATCCACCCCTGCTTCGGTTCTGCTGAAGAAGGCGGCAGGTCTGACCAGCGGTTCCGCTCGTCCGAACACCGTTAAGGTTGGCACTGTAACCCGTGCTCAGCTGGAAGAAATCGCGAAAACCAAAAACGCGGATCTGACTGCAGCTGATATGGAAGCAGCCGTGCGTACTATCGCCGGTTCTGCTCGTAGCATGGGCCTTAACGTGGAGGGTGTGTAATGGCTAAGCTGACCAAGCGTCAAAAGGCTATCGCCGGCAAAATCGAAGCAGGCAAGGCCTACAACTTTGTAGACGCCGCTGCTCTGCTGGCTGAGCTGTCGACTGTCAAGTTCAGCGAGTCGTTCGACGTAGCTGTAAACCTGGGTGTTGACCCGCGTAAATCCGACCAGGTCGTTCGTAGCGCTACTGTGCTGCCACACGGCACTGGCAAGACCGTTCGCGTTGCTGTGTTCACCCAGGGTCCAGCTGCTGAAGCCGCTCTGGCTGCCGGCGCTGACCGTGTAGGCATGGACGACCTGGCTGCCGAAATGAAAGGCGGCGACCTGAACTATGACGTAGTGATCGCATCCCCGGATGCCATGCGCGTTGTAGGTCAACTGGGTCAGATCCTCGGTCCACGTGGCCTGATGCCTAACCCTAAAGTCGGCACCGTAACGCCAGACGTAGCTACCGCGGTTAAAAACGCCAAGGCTGGTCAGGTTCGTTATCGCACCGACAAAAACGGCATCATCCACACTTCCGTTGGCAAGATCGGCTTCGACGCCGTCAAGCTGAAGGAAAACGTTGAAGCCCTGATCGCTGACCTGAAGCGTATCAAGCCAGCTTCCTCGAAAGGTATCTACGTCAAGCGCGTTACCCTGAGCACCACTATGGGCCCAGGTCTGGTCATCGACCAAAGCTCGCTCGACGCGTAAGACAAAAATTGGCGCAAGCGATTGCGCCAATTGAAAAATTGGGGTCCCTGCCTGGCGGGGGCTATCCAAGACCGTAGGCGACGCAAGTCTTAAACCACAAGCCTACGCAGATGGTGCTCCCGGTTCCTTACCGAATCAGACACCAAAACGACATTCGGTTTCGATCGAATGAAACGGTAACAAGCAGGAGTTAAACCCGTGGCAATTAAACTCGAAGACAAGAAGGCCATCGTCGCTGAAGTCAACGAGGCTGCCAAAGTCGCTCTGTCCGCTGTCGTGGCTGATGCCCGTGGCGTAACAGTAGGCGCAATGACCGGACTCCGTAAAGAGGCTCGCGAAGCTGGCGTTTACGTACGTGTTGTACGTAACACCCTGCTCAAGCGCGCCGTTGCTGACACTGAATTCAGTGTTCTCAACGACGTGTTCAGCGGCCCTACCCTTATCGCGTTCTCCAAGGAACATCCAGGCGCTGCTGCCCGGATTTTCAAAGAGTTCGCCAAGGGTCAGAACAAGTTCGAGATCAAGGCAGCTGCGTTCGAGGGCAAGTTCCTCGCAGCTAACCAAATCGACGTACTGGCAACTCTGCCGACCCGTGACGAAGCAATTTCTCAGCTGATGAGCGTGATTCAAGGCGCTACCAGCAAATTGGCTCGTACCCTGGCGGCAATTCGCGACCAGAAAGAAGCTGCTGCAGCCTAAGGCTCGTCAACTTCTCGCGTTTTTTGTTTTTTTCGATGGTCGCGTAGGCCGTCCCCAATATCAGGAATTAGATTCATGTCTATCTCTCAGAACGATATCCTTGAAGCAGTTGGCAACATGTCCGTAATGGAAGTTGTTGAGCTGATCAAAGCTTTCGAAGAAAAATTCGGCGTTACTGCTGCTGCTGCATCGGCTGGCCCAGCTGTTGCTGCTGCCGTTGCTGAAGAGCAAACCGAATTCAACGTCATGCTGACCGAAGCTGGCGAGAAGAAAGTTAACGTGATCAAGGCAGTACGTGAACTGACCGGTCTGGGCTTGAAAGAAGCCAAGGCTGTAGTTGACGGCGCTCCTGCCATGGTTCTGGAAGCTGTTGCCAAAGACGCAGCTGACAAAGCCAAAGCAACTCTGGAAGAAGCAGGCGCTAAAGTCGAGCTGAAGTAAGCTCCGACCTTGCGTCTCCAGCCCGAGCGTTAAGCGACAGGCTGATGGCTGGTGGCTCTTGCCACCGGCCTTTTTCCGTTATTGGCAGCCGACTGGGTCGGTGCCGATAACGAGCTGTAACCACCCGATGCGGTGGCGCAAACCATGGGGTTTGCACGATTTTCTGGTCGCTCCCGTCGGGAGGGGCCAAACAAGCAGGTGACCAAGCTGGGGAACGCTGATGGCTTACTCATATACTGAGAAAAAACGTATCCGCAAGGACTTTAGCAAGTTGCCGGACGTCATGGATGTGCCTTACCTCCTGGCCATCCAGCTGGATTCGTATCGTGAATTCTTGCAAGCGGGAGCGACTAAAGATCAGTTCCGCGACGTGGGCCTGCATGCGGCCTTCAAATCCGTTTTCCCGATCATCAGCTACTCCGGCAATGCTGCGCTGGAGTACGTCGGTTATCGCTTGGGCGAACCGGCATTTGATGTCAAAGAATGCGTATTGCGCGGTGTAACTTACGCCGTACCTTTGCGGGTAAAAGTGCGCCTGATCATTTTCGACAAAGAATCGTCGAACAAAGCGATCAAGGACATCAAAGAGCAAGAAGTCTACATGGGTGAAATCCCCCTGATGACTGAGAACGGTACCTTCGTAATCAACGGTACCGAGCGTGTAATCGTTTCCCAGCTGCACCGTTCCCCTGGCGTGTTCTTCGACCACGACCGTGGCAAGACGCACAGCTCCGGTAAACTGCTGTACTCCGCGCGCATCATTCCTTACCGCGGTTCGTGGCTGGACTTCGAGTTCGACCCGAAAGACTGCGTATTCGTGCGTATCGACCGTCGTCGCAAGCTGCCTGCATCGGTACTGCTGCGCGCGCTCGGCTATACCACTGAAGAAGTGCTGGACGCGTTCTACACCACCAACGTATTCCACGTTAAGGGCGAGACCCTGAGCCTGGAGCTGGTGCCTCAGCGCCTGCGCGGTGAAATCGCTGTCCTCGATATCCAGGACGACAAAGGCAAGGTTATTGTCGAGCAGGGTCGTCGTATCACCGCTCGCCACATCAACCAGCTGGAAAAAGCCGGGATCAAAGAGCTGGATGTGCCGCTGGACTACGTCCTGGGTCGCACAACCGCCAAGGTCATCGTGCACCCGGCAACCGGCGAAATCCTGGCAGAGTGCAACACCGAGCTGAACACCGAGATCCTGGCGAAAATCGCCAAGGCCGGCGTTGTTCGCATCGAAACTCTGTACACCAACGATATCGACTGCGGTCCGTTCGTCTCCGACACACTGAAGATCGACTCCACCAGCAACCAACTGGAAGCGCTGGTCGAGATCTATCGCATGATGCGTCCTGGCGAGCCGCCAACCAAAGACGCTGCCGAGACCCTGTTCAACAACCTGTTCTTCAGCCCTGAGCGCTACGACCTGTCTGCGGTCGGCCGGATGAAGTTCAACCGTCGTATCGGTCGTACCGAGATCGAAGGTTCGGGCGTGCTGTGCAAGGAAGACATCGTCGCGGTACTGAAGACCCTGGTCGACATCCGTAACGGTAAAGGCATCGTCGATGACATCGACCACCTGGGTAACCGTCGTGTTCGCTGCGTTGGCGAAATGGCCGAGAACCAGTTCCGCGTTGGCCTGGTACGTGTTGAGCGTGCGGTCAAAGAGCGTCTGTCGATGGCTGAAAGCGAAGGCCTGATGCCGCAAGACCTGATCAACGCCAAGCCAGTGGCTGCGGCGGTGAAAGAGTTCTTCGGTTCCAGCCAGTTGTCCCAGTTCATGGACCAGAACAACCCGCTGTCCGAGATCACCCACAAGCGTCGTGTCTCTGCACTCGGCCCTGGTGGTCTGACTCGTGAGCGTGCCGGCTTTGAAGTTCGTGACGTACACCCGACGCACTACGGTCGTGTTTGCCCGATCGAAACGCCGGAAGGTCCGAACATCGGTCTGATCAACTCCCTGGCTGCCTATGCGCGCACCAACCAGTACGGCTTCCTCGAGAGCCCGTACCGCGTGGTGAAAGACGCCCTGGTCACCGACGAGATCGTGTTCCTGTCCGCCATCGAAGAAGCTGATCACGTGATCGCCCAGGCTTCGGCCACGATGAACGACAAGAAAGTCCTGATCGACGAGCTGGTAGCTGTTCGTCACTTGAACGAATTCACCGTCAAGGCGCCGGAAGACGTCACCTTGATGGACGTATCGCCGAAGCAGGTAGTTTCGGTTGCAGCGTCGCTGATTCCGTTCCTCGAGCACGACGACGCCAACCGTGCGTTGATGGGTTCGAACATGCAGCGTCAAGCTGTACCAACCCTGCGTGCTGACAAGCCGCTGGTAGGTACCGGCATGGAGCGTAACGTAGCCCGTGACTCCGGCGTTTGCGTCGTGGCTCGTCGTGGCGGCGTGATCGACTCCGTCGACGCCAGCCGTATCGTGGTTCGCGTTGCCGATGACGAAGTAGAAACCGGTGAAGCCGGTGTCGACATCTACAACCTGACCAAGTACACCCGCTCCAACCAGAACACCTGCATCAACCAGCGTCCGCTGGTGCGTAAAGGTGATCGGGTTCAGCGTAGCGACATCATGGCCGACGGTCCGTCCACCGACATGGGTGAACTGGCACTGGGTCAGAACATGCGCATCGCCTTCATGGCATGGAACGGCTTCAACTTCGAAGACTCCATCTGCCTGTCGGAACGCGTTGTTCAAGAAGACCGTTTCACCACGATCCACATCCAGGAACTGACCTGTGTGGCCCGTGACACCAAGCTTGGCCCAGAGGAAATCACTGCGGACATCCCGAACGTGGGTGAAGCTGCACTGAGCAAGCTGGACGAAGCCGGTATCGTTTACGTAGGTGCTGAAGTTGGCGCAGGCGACATCCTGGTGGGTAAGGTCACTCCGAAAGGCGAGACCCAACTGACTCCGGAAGAAAAACTGCTGCGTGCGATCTTCGGTGAAAAAGCCAGCGACGTTAAAGACACCTCCCTGCGCGTACCTACCGGTACCAAAGGTACTGTCATTGACGTACAAGTCTTCACCCGCGACGGCGTTGAGCGTGATGCGCGTGCCCTGTCGATCGAGAAGTCCCAGCTGGACGAGATCCGCAAGGACCTCAACGAAGAGTTCCGTATCGTCGAAGGTGCTACTTTCGAACGTCTGCGCTCCGCTCTGGTCGGCCACAAAGCCGAAGGCGGCGCCGGTCTGAAGAAGGGCCAGGACATCACCGACGAAGTGCTCGACGGTCTTGAGCACGGCCAGTGGTTCAAACTGCGCATGGCTGAAGATGCCCTGAACGAGCAGCTCGAGAAGGCCCAGGCCTACATCGTTGATCGTCGCCGTCTGCTGGACGACAAGTTCGAAGACAAGAAGCGCAAACTGCAGCAGGGCGATGACCTGGCTCCAGGCGTGCTGAAAATCGTCAAGGTTTACCTGGCAATCCGTCGTCGCATCCAGCCGGGCGACAAGATGGCCGGTCGTCACGGTAACAAGGGTGTGGTCTCCGTGATCATGCCGGTTGAAGACATGCCGCACGATGCCAATGGCACCCCGGTCGACGTCGTCCTCAACCCGTTGGGCGTACCTTCGCGTATGAACGTTGGTCAGATCCTTGAAACCCACCTGGGCCTCGCGGCCAAAGGTCTGGGCGAGAAGATCAACCGCATGGTTGAAGAGCAGCGCAAAGTTGCCGAGCTGCGTAAGTTCCTGCACGAGATCTACAACGAGATCGGCGGTCGTCAGGAAAGCCTCGATGACTTCTCGGACCAGGAAATCCTGGACCTGGCTCAAAACCTGCGTGGCGGCGTTCCAATGGCCACTCCAGTGTTCGACGGCGCCAAGGAAAGCGAAATCAAGGCCATGCTGAAACTGGCAGACCTGCCGGAAAGCGGCCAGATGCAGCTGACCGACGGCCGTACCGGCAACAAGTTCGAGCGCCCGGTTACCGTTGGCTACATGTACATGCTGAAGCTGAACCACTTGGTAGACGACAAGATGCACGCGCGTTCTACCGGTTCGTACAGCCTGGTTACCCAGCAGCCGCTGGGTGGTAAGGCGCAGTTCGGTGGTCAGCGTTTCGGGGAGATGGAGGTCTGGGCACTGGAAGCATACGGTGCCGCTTACACTCTGCAAGAAATGCTCACAGTGAAGTCGGACGATGTGAACGGCCGTACCAAGATGTACAAGAACATCGTGGATGGCGATCACCGTATGGAGCCGGGCATGCCCGAGTCCTTCAACGTGTTGATCAAGGAAATTCGTTCCCTCGGCATCGATATCGATCTGGAAACCGAATAACACGTGACGCGAATCGAGAGCGGGGCAACACTGCCCGCTCTCTGCTCCGCCAGGAGGAAAGGCCTTGAAAGACCTACTGAATTTGCTGAAAAACCAGGGTCAAGTCGAAGAGTTCGACGCCATCCGTATCGGATTGGCGTCGCCTGAGATGATCCGTTCGTGGTCGTTCGGCGAAGTTAAAAAGCCGGAAACCATTAACTACCGTACGTTCAAACCTGAGCGTGACGGCCTGTTCTGCGCCAAGATATTTGGCCCGGTAAAGGATTACGAGTGCCTGTGCGGTAAGTACAAGCGCTTGAAGCACCGCGGTGTGATCTGCGAGAAGTGCGGCGTTGAAGTCGCGCTGGCTAAAGTTCGTCGTGAGCGCATGGCGCACATCGAACTGGCCTCGCCAGTTGCCCACATCTGGTTCCTGAAATCGCTGCCGTCGCGTATCGGCTTGCTGATGGACATGACCCTGCGTGATATCGAACGCGTTCTCTACTTCGAGAGCTATGTCGTTATCGATCCAGGCATGACCACCCTTGAAAAAGGCCAGCTGCTGAACGACGAGCAGTACTTCGAAGCGCTGGAAGAGTTCGGTGACGATTTCGATGCCCGCATGGGTGCCGAAGCTGTCCGTGAGCTGCTGCACGCTATCGACCTGGAGCACGAGATTGGCCGTCTGCGTGAAGAAATTCCGCAAACCAACTCCGAAACCAAGATCAAGAAGCTGTCCAAGCGTCTGAAGTTGATGGAAGCCTTCCAGGGCTCCGGCAACCTTCCAGAATGGATGGTGCTGACCGTTCTGCCGGTTCTGCCGCCAGATCTGCGTCCACTGGTCCCGCTGGATGGCGGTCGCTTCGCGACTTCCGACCTCAACGATCTGTATCGTCGAGTGATCAACCGTAACAACCGCTTGAAGCGCCTGCTGGATCTGTCCGCTCCGGACATCATCGTGCGCAACGAAAAGCGTATGTTGCAGGAAGCCGTCGACGCACTGCTCGACAACGGTCGTCGTGGCCGCGCTATCACCGGTTCCAACAAGCGTCCTCTGAAATCCCTGGCTGACATGATCAAGGGTAAGCAAGGTCGTTTCCGTCAGAACTTGCTCGGTAAGCGTGTTGACTACTCCGGCCGTTCGGTAATTACCGTAGGTCCGACCCTGCGTCTGCACCAGTGCGGTCTGCCGAAGAAGATGGCTCTCGAGCTGTTCAAGCCGTTCATTTTCGGCAAGCTGGAAATGCGTGGTCTCGCTACCACCATCAAAGCAGCCAAGAAGATGGTCGAGCGCGAATTGCCAGAGGTTTGGGACGTTCTCGCTGAAGTGATTCGCGAACACCCGGTTCTTCTCAACCGTGCACCGACCCTTCACCGTCTGGGTATCCAGGCGTTTGAACCGGTACTGATCGAAGGTAAGGCTATCCAGCTGCACCCTCTGGTCTGCGCCGCGTACAACGCCGACTTCGACGGCGACCAAATGGCTGTGCACGTACCGCTGACACTGGAAGCCCAGTTGGAAGCGCGTGCGTTGATGATGTCGACCAACAACATTCTGTCGCCAGCCAACGGTGAGCCAATCATCGTTCCGTCGCAGGACGTTGTATTGGGCCTGTACTACATGACCCGTGAAGCGATCAACGCCAAAGGCGAAGGTCGTGTGTTCGCGGATCTGCAGGAAGTTGACCGTGTGTTCCGTGCCGGCGAAGCCGCACTGCACGCCAAGGTCAAAGTGCGGATCAACGAAACCGTCAACGACCGTGATGGCGGCAGCGTGACCAACACCCGTATCGTCGACACCACTGTCGGCCGTGCGCTGTTGTTCCAGGTTGTGCCAAAAGGTCTGTCGTACGACGTCGTCAACCTGCCGATGAAGAAAAAGGCGATCTCCAAGCTGATCAACCAGTGCTACCGCGTGGTTGGTCTGAAAGAGACCGTGATCTTCGCTGACCAGTTGATGTACACCGGTTTTGCCTATTCGACCATTTCCGGCGTTTCCATCGGTGTTAACGACTTCGTTATCCCGGATGAAAAAGCCCGCATCATCGGTGCAGCCACCGACGAAGTGAAAGAGATCGAAAGTCAGTACGCCTCCGGCCTGGTAACCCAGGGCGAGAAGTACAACAAAGTGATCGACCTTTGGTCCAAGGCGAACGACGAAGTTTCCAAGGCGATGATGGCCAACCTCTCGAAAGAGAAAGTCATCGACCGTCATGGCGTCGAAGTCGACCAAGAGTCTTTCAACTCGATGTACATGATGGCCGACTCGGGTGCGCGGGGTTCCGCAGCACAGATTCGTCAGCTGGCCGGTATGCGTGGCCTGATGGCCAAGCCGGACGGTTCCATCATTGAAACGCCGATTACCGCGAACTTCCGTGAAGGTTTGAGCGTACTCCAGTACTTCATCTCCACTCACGGTGCTCGTAAAGGTCTGGCGGATACCGCGTTGAAAACAGCGAACTCGGGTTACCTGACCCGTCGTCTGGTAGACGTGGCGCAAGACTTGGTTGTAACCGAGATCGATTGCGGCACCGAACACGGCCTGCTGATGACTCCGCACATTGAAGGCGGTGACGTTGTAGAGCCGCTGGGTGAGCGCGTATTGGGTCGTGTTATCGCCCGTGACGTATTCAAGCCAGGTACCGAGGACGTCATCGTTCCTGCCGGCACCCTGGTTGACGAGAAGTGGGTCGAGTTCATCGAGCTCAACAGCATCGACGAAGTGATCGTTCGTTCGCCGATCAGCTGCGAAACCCGTTTCGGTATCTGCGCCAAGTGCTACGGTCGCGACCTGGCTCGTGGTCACCAGGTGAACATCGGTGAAGCGGTCGGCGTTATCGCTGCCCAGTCCATCGGTGAGCCGGGTACCCAGCTGACGATGCGTACGTTCCACATCGGTGGTGCGGCAAGTCGGACCTCCGCAGCTGACAGCGTTCAGGTTAAGAACGGCGGTACCGTCCGTCTGCACAACCTGAAACACGTTGAGCGAGTGGACGGTCACCTGGTTGCCGTGTCCCGTTCCGGTGAGCTGGCTATCGCTGATGACTTCGGTCGTGAGCGCGAGCGTTACAAGCTGCCGTACGGTGCGGTAATTTCGGTTAAGGAAGGTGACAAGGTCGACGCTGGTGCCATCGTGGCCAAGTGGGATCCGCACACTCACCCGATCGTTACCGAAATGAAAGGTACCGTGACCTACGTGGGCATGGAAGAAGGCATCACGATCAAGCGTCAGACTGACGAATTGACCGGTATGACCAACATTGAAGTCCTCGACGCCAAAGACCGTCCAGCTGCCGGTAAAGATATCCGTCCTGCTGTGAAGATGGTTGATGACAACGGCAAGGATCTGTTGCTGCCAGGCACTGACGTTATCGCTCAGTACTTCCTGCCAGCCAACGCCCTGGTCGGTGTGGCGGACGGCGCGAAGATCGCGATCGGTGATGTTATCGCTCGTATCCCGCAAGAAACTTCGAAGACCCGTGACATCACCGGTGGTCTGCCGCGTGTTGCCGACTTGTTCGAAGCTCGTCGTCCGAAAGAGGCCTCGATTCTGGCTGAAGTCAGCGGCACCATCGCGTTCGGTAAAGAAACCAAGGGCAAGCGCCGTCTGGTTATTACCCCGAACGACGGTAGCGATCCGTACGAAGAGCTGATTCCGAAGTGGCGTCACCTGAACGTGTTCGAAGGCGAACAGGTAAACCGCGGCGAAGTTATCTCCGACGGCCCAAGCGATCCGCACGACATCCTGCGTCTGCTGGGTGTGAGTGCGCTGGCCAAGTACATCGTCAACGAGATCCAGGACGTTTACCGTCTGCAAGGCGTGAAGATCAACGACAAGCACATCGAGACCATCCTGCGTCAGATGCTGCGTAAAGTTGAGATCGCTGAATCCGGCGATTCCAGTTTCATCAAGGGCGACCAGATGGAATTGACTCATGTTCTGGTAGAGAACGAACGTTTGAGCGGCGAAGACAAATTTGTCTCCAAGTTCACTCGCGTTCTGCTGGGTATCACCAAGGCGTCGTTGTCCACCGAATCGTTCATCTCGGCGGCTTCCTTCCAGGAAACCACCCGTGTACTGACCGAGGCGGCGGTTACCGGCAAGCGCGACTACCTGCGCGGCCTGAAAGAAAACGTGGTCGTGGGTCGTCTGATCCCGGCGGGTACCGGCCTGGCCTACCACAGCGAGCGTAAGCGCCGCCGTGATGCAGACAAGCCGTTGCGCGTAAGCGCCAGTGAAGTGGAAGCTGCACTGACCGAAGCGCTGAACTCGAGCGGTAACTGAGTTCTGCGGTAAATGAGCTGAGGCCCTGGTCACTCCGTTCATCGAATCGAGACAATTTGTCGAGGTTTGATGGGCGGGGAGGTCGGGGCCTTGCCTTGACTGGGGACAAGATCCTCTTTAGACTCTTGTACCCCTAAATTTGGCGGGAATTCGTTCCTGCCATTTTGCTTTTCTTGCAAGACAATAGCGTCGCAAGACAACAGTGGAGCTAGTAGATGGCAACTATCAACCAGCTGGTACGTCAGCCGCGTAAGCGTATCGTCGAGAAATCCGACGTGCCTGCGCTGCAGAACTGCCCGCAACGCCGTGGCGTGTGCACCCGTGTGTACACCACCACGCCGAAAAAACCTAACTCGGCACTGCGTAAAGTATGCCGTGTGCGCCTGACCAACGGTTTCGAGGTTTCCTCGTACATCGGCGGTGAAGGCCACAACCTGCAAGAGCACAGCGTGGTACTGATCCGCGGCGGTCGTGTAAAAGACTTGCCAGGTGTTCGTTACCACACCGTTCGCGGTTCGTTGGATACTTCCGGCGTTAAAGGTCGTAACCAGGGTCGTTCGAAGTACGGTACCAAGCGTCCGAAGTAATGGTCGCTTGCTGCAAAAAACTGATTTCTATTTTTCTGAGTCGATAAGAGTAAGGTCGGAGGCGTCCCGTAGTAATGGGCACCGATTCCGAGCGAACCTGAAGACCGTTTGAGGGCTTATCCATGCCAAGAAGACGCGTAGCAGCCAAGCGCGAAGTGCTTGACGATCCAAAATACGGAAGCCAAATCCTGGCCAAGTTCATGAACCACGTGATGGAAAGCGGCAAGAAAGCCGTTGCCGAGCGTATCGTTTATGGCGCGCTGGAAAAGGTTAAAGAACGCAAGAACAGCGACCCCCTGGAAATCTTCGAGAAAGCTCTCGACGCCATCGCTCCGCTGGTCGAAGTAAAGTCGCGCCGTGTAGGCGGTGCTACTTACCAGGTTCCGGTTGAAGTTCGTCCGTCCCGTCGTAACGCTCTGGCAATGCGCTGGTTGGTAGACTTCGCCCGTAAGCGCGGCGAGAAGTCTATGGCTCTGCGTTTGGCTGGCGAACTGTTGGACGCTGCCGAAGGTAAAGGTGCTGCAGTTAAGAAGCGTGAAGACGTGCACCGTATGGCTGAAGCTAACAAAGCTTTCTCGCACTACCGCTTCTAATTTTAGCGTCACTCAATTTGCGAGGGCTTTATGGCTCGTACTACACCGATTAATCGCTACCGTAACATTGGTATCGTTGCTCACGTGGATGCTGGTAAAACCACCACCACCGAGCGCGTCCTTTTTTACACTGGCAAAAGCCACAAGATGGGCGAGGTGCATGACGGCGCCGCGACCACCGACTGGATGGTTCAGGAGCAGGAGCGTGGTATTACCATTACTTCTGCTGCTATTACCGCCTTCTGGCAGGGTTCTGCTAAGCAGCACAAAGACCAATATCGCTTCAACGTCATTGACACCCCGGGTCACGTAGACTTCACCATTGAAGTTGAGCGTTCCCTGCGTGTACTCGACGGCGCGGTCGTTGTGTTCTGCGGCACTTCCGGCGTTGAGCCTCAGTCCGAAACCGTATGGCGTCAAGCCAACAAGTACGGTGTTCCACGTATCGTCTACGTGAACAAGATGGACCGTGCCGGCGCTAACTTCCTGCGCGTGATCGCTCAGATCAAGCAGCGTCTGGGTCACACCCCGGTGCCAATCCAGTTGGCTATCGGTTCCGAAGACAACTTCCAGGGTCAGATCGACCTGATGACCATGGAAGCGGTTTACTGGAACGATGCTGACAAGGGCATGACTCCACGTCGCGAAGCCATCCCTGCTGAACTGCAGGAGCTGGCTGAAGAGTGGCGCAGCAACATGGTTGAGGCTGCGGCCGAAGCCAGCGAAGAGCTGATGAACAAGTACCTCGAAGGCGAAGAGCTCACCATCGAGGAAATCAAGGCCGCTCTGCGTCAGCGTACTATCGCTGGCGAAATCGTCCTGGCTGTTTGCGGTTCTTCCTTCAAGAACAAGGGCGTTCCCCTGGTTCTCGACGCCGTTATCGACTACCTGCCGGCTCCAACCGACATTCCTGCCATCAAGGGTACTGACCCGGATGACGAGGAAAAGCAGATGGAGCGTCACGCAGACGACAACGAGCCGTTCTCGGCTCTGGCGTTCAAGATCGCTACCGACCCATTCGTGGGTACCTTGACCTTCGTCCGCGTTTACTCGGGCGTGTTGGCCTCCGGCGACGGCGTGATCAACTCGGTTAAAGGCAAGAAAGAGCGTGTGGGTCGTATGGTGCAAATGCACGCAAACGCCCGCGAAGAGATCAAGGAAGTGCGCGCTGGTGACATCGCGGCCTTGATCGGCATGAAGGACGTCACCACTGGTGAAACCTTGTGCAACGCTGACAAGCCAATCATCCTGGTTCGCATGGACTTCCCGGAGCCGGTTATTTCGGTTGCCGTAGAGCCTAAGACCAAGGATGACCAGGAAAAAATGGGTATTGCTCTGGGCAAACTTGCTCAGGAAGACCCGTCTTTCCGCGTTAAAACTGATGAAGAGACTGGTCAGACGATCATCTCTGGCATGGGCGAGTTGCACCTGGACATCCTGGTTGACCGGATGCGCCGTGAGTTCAACGTCGAAGCCAACATCGGTAAGCCTCAAGTTTCGTACCGTGAGCGCATCACGAAGAGCTGCGAAATTGAAGGCAAGTTCGTTCGTCAGTCCGGCGGTCGTGGCCAGTTCGGTCATTGCTGGATTCGTTTTGCTCCTGCTGACGAAGGTCAGGAAGGTCTGCAATTCCTGAACGAAGTAGTGGGTGGTGTGGTTCCTAAGGAATACATCCCGGCTATCCAGAAGGGTATCGAAGAGCAGATGAAGAACGGTGTTGTTGCCGGCTATCCGCTGATCGGCCTGAAGGCTACCGTGTTTGATGGTTCTTACCACGACGTCGACTCGAACGAGATGGCGTTTAAGGTGGCTGCTTCCATGGCGACCAAGCAACTGGCCCAGAAGGGTGGTGGTGAGTTGCTCGAGCCGATCATGGCGGTAGAGGTTGTTACGCCTGAAGACTATATGGGTGACGTGATGGGCGACCTGAACCGTCGTCGCGGCATGATTCTGGGTATGGAAGATACGGTTTCCGGTAAGGTTATCCGTGCTGAAGTTCCGTTGGGCGAGATGTTCGGTTATGCGACCGACGTTCGTTCGATGTCCCAGGGTCGCGCAAGCTACTCTATGGAATTCAAAAAATACAATACGGCTCCGTCGCACATCGTCGAAACCGTTACCAAAAAACAAGGCTGATTCAGTCCTTTAGGCAAGGAGTTAATTGTCGTGGCTAAAGAAAAATTTGATCGTTCCCTACCGCACGTAAACGTTGGCACCATCGGCCACGTTGACCACGGTAAAACCACTCTGACCGCTGCTCTGACTCGCGTCTGCTCCGAAGTTTTCGGTTCGGCCGTAGTTGAATTCGACAAGATCGACAGCGCACCAGAAGAAAAAGCTCGCGGTATCACCATCAACACCGCGCACGTCGAGTACAACTCGAACATTCGTCACTACGCTCACGTTGACTGCCCAGGTCACGCTGACTACGTGAAGAACATGATCACCGGTGCTGCCCAGATGGACGGCGCGATCCTGGTTTGCTCGGCCGCTGATGGTCCGATGCCACAAACCCGTGAGCACATCCTGCTGTCCCGTCAGGTAGGCGTTCCGTACATCGTGGTCTTCCTGAACAAGGCTGACCTGGTAGACGACGCTGAGCTGCTGGAACTGGTTGAGATGGAAGTTCGCGACCTGCTGTCCACCTATGACTTCCCAGGCGACGACACTCCGATCATCATCGGTTCTGCTCGTATGGCGCTGGAAGGCAAAGACGACAACGAAATGGGCACCACTGCCGTTCGTAAGCTGGTCGAAACTCTGGATACCTACATCCCAGAGCCAGAGCGTGCTATCGACAAGCCATTCCTGATGCCAATCGAAGACGTATTCTCGATCTCGGGTCGTGGTACTGTTGTGACTGGTCGTATCGAGCGCGGTATCGTTCGCGTTCAAGATGCACTGGAAATCGTTGGTCTGCGTGACACCACCACCACCACCTGCACCGGTGTTGAGATGTTCCGCAAGCTGCTCGACGAAGGTCGTGCTGGCGAGAACTGCGGCGTTCTGCTGCGTGGCACCAAGCGTGACGACGTTGAGCGTGGCCAGGTTCTGGTTAAGCCAGGTTCGGTTAAGCCGCACACCAAGTTCACCGCAGAAGTTTACGTTCTGAGCAAGGAAGAAGGCGGTCGTCACACTCCGTTCTTCAAAGGCTACCGTCCACAGTTCTACTTCCGTACTACTGACGTGACCGGTAACTGCGAGCTGCCAGAAGGCGTTGAAATGGTAATGCCAGGTGACAACATTCAGATGACTGTTACCCTGATCAAAACCATCGCAATGGAAGACGGTCTGCGCTTCGCTATCCGTGAAGGCGGCCGTACCGTTGGTGCTGGCGTTGTAGCTAAAATCATCGAGTAAGCATCTCTTTTGAGATAGCTTCGATGCTTTGAAAGGCCCCCGCTCAGCGGGGGCTTTTTTATTGGGTTGACACCTATATGGGGCGTCTATAGAATTGCGCCTCCTTTTAACGGGCGTATTGCGCTCGGTGGGAATAGCAGCCGGAGTCTGAAATCCAATGCAAAATCAGCAAATCCGTATCAGGTTGAAGGCTTTTGACCATCGCCTGATCGACCAATCCACCCAGGAAATCGTGGAAACCGCGAAACGTACTGGTGCTCAAGTGCGTGGTCCAATTCCACTGCCTACCCGTAAAGAGCGGTTCACCGTTCTGGTCTCCCCGCACGTCAACAAAGACGCGCGTGACCAGTACGAGATCCGTACTCATAAGCGCGTTCTGGACATCGTCCAGCCAACGGATAAAACCGTTGATGCACTTATGAAGCTTGATCTTGCGGCCGGTGTGGAAGTGCAGATCAGCCTCGGCTAAGACTCGGTCTTAGTCGTGTAACGCTCTGAAATGGGCGGCCATAGCGGGTGAAAGCCCCGTACACTCATGAGGTTTACAACATGACTATTGGTGTAGTCGGTCGTAAATGCGGTATGACCCGTATTTTCACCGAAGAAGGTGTCTCCATTCCGGTCACGGTCATTGAGATCGAGCCGAATCGCGTCACCCAGTTCAAAACTGAAGAGACCGATGGCTATCGTGCAGTGCAAGTCACTGTCGGCGAGCGTCGTGCTTCGCGTGTAACAGCAGCTCAGGCTGGCCACTTCGCTAAAGCGAACGTTGCCGCTGGTCGTACCGTAATGGAATTCCGCCTTGAAGAAGGCGAGTACCAGGCCGGCGATCTGATCAACGCTGAAATCTTCGCCGCTGGTCAACTGGTTGATGTAACCGGTCAGTCCAAGGGTAAAGGCTTCCAGGGTACGATCAAGCGTTGGAATTTCCGCGGGCAAGATAACACCCACGGTAACTCCGTATCCCACCGCGTTCCAGGCTCTATCGGCCAGTGCCAGACTCCTGGTCGTGTATTCAAGGGCAAAAAAATGTCCGGTCATATGGGCGCTGAGCGCGTGACCGTGCAGTCCCTCGAAGTAGTGCGCGTGGACGCTGAACGCAATCTGTTGTTGGTCAAGGGCGCTGTTCCTGGCGCTACTGGCGGCAACTTGGTTGTACGTCCAGCAGCCAAGGCTCGCGGTTAAGGGGAAGCTGACATGCAATTAAATGTAAATGACGCTCAAGCGATCGAAGTTTCCGAACTGACATTTGGCGGCGAATTCAACGAGACGCTGGTTCACCAAGCAGTCGTGGCCTACATGGCTGGCGGCCGTCAGGGTAGCAAGCAGCAGAAGACCCGTTCCGACGTTCGTGGTGGCGGTAAGCGCCCATGGCGTCAGAAAGGTACTGGCCGTGCTCGTGCCGGTACTATCCGTAGCCCAATCTGGCGTGGCGGCGGTACCACTTTCGCAGCTCGTCCTCAGGATCACTCGCAGAAGCTGAACAAGAAGATGTATCGCGCAGCAATGCGTTCCATCCTTGCTGAGCTGGTGCGTACTGATCGTCTGGTCGTGGTTCAGGATTTCGCCGTTGAAACGCCGAAAACCAAAGACCTGCTGGGCAAGCTGAACAACATGAGCCTGACCGACGTTCTGATCGTGTCGGACGCTGTTGATCAGAACCTGTACCTGGCTGCTCGTAACCTGCCACACGTAGATGTACGTGACGTGCAAGGTTCCGATCCAGTTAGTCTGATCGCATACGACAAGGTGTTGATCACCGTGTCGGCCGTGAAGAAATTCGAGGAGCTGCTGGGATGAACCAGGAACGCGTATTTAAAGTTCTGCTTGGCCCGCACGTTTCCGAGAAGGCTACGGTTCTGGCAGACAAGAAAGGCCAGTTCGTTTTCAAGGTTGCTACTGATGCAACCAAGCTGGAAATCAAGAAGGCCGTCGAAAGCCTGTTCAGCGTGAAAGTAGAGCGTGTTACTACCCTGAATGTTCTGGGTAAGAGCAAGCGCACTGCTCGCGGTCTGGGCAAGCGTAATGACTGGAAGAAGGCAGTTATCTCCCTTCAGCCAGGCCAAGATCTCGATTTCAGCAGCAGTGCTGAGTAAGGAAGGGGTGCATCATGGCAATCGTTAAATGCAAACCGACTTCCCCTGGCCGCCGTTTTGTGGTCAAGGTGGTCAACCAGGAGCTGCATAAAGGCGCTCCTCACGCACCGCTGCTCGAGAAGAAGTCGAAGTCTGGTGGTCGTAACAACAATGGCCGTATTACCACTCGTCACATCGGTGGTGGTCATAAGCAGCATTATCGTCTGGTCGATTTCCGTCGCAACGACAAAGATGGCATCGCTGCCACTGTCGAGCGTATCGAATACGATCCAAACCGTACTGCTCACATCGCTCTGCTGCTGTACGCAGATGGCGAGCGTCGCTACATCATCGCCCCTAAAGGCGTGAGCGCTGGCGACCAGCTGATCGCAGGTGCCCTGGCACCGATCAAGCCGGGCAACGCTCTGCAACTGCGTAACATTCCAGTTGGTAGCACCGTACACGGCATCGAATTGAAGCCAGGTAAAGGCGCTCAGATCGCTCGTTCCGCTGGTGCTTCGGCTCAGCTGATCGCTCGTGAAGGCGTGTACGTTACCCTGCGTCTGCGTTCCGGTGAAATGCGTAAAGTCCTGGCTGAATGCCGTGCGACCCTGGGCGAAGTCTCGAACTCCGAGCACAGCCTGCGTTCGCTGGGTAAAGCTGGTGCCAAACGCTGGCGTGGCGTTCGCCCAACCGTTCGTGGTGTTGCCATGAACCCGGTTGACCACCCACATGGTGGTGGTGAAGGTCGTACCTCTGGTGGTCGTCATCCGGTATCGCCATGGGGCTTCCCGACTAAGGGCGCGAAGACTCGTGGTAATAAGCGTACCGACAAAATGATCGTCCGTCGTCGCAAGTAAATAGAGGGATACGACAGTGCCACGTTCTCTGAAAAAAGGTCCTTTTATCGATCTTCACCTACTGAAGAAGATCGAAGTGGCGGCGGAAAAGAACGATCGCAAACCGGTGAAAACCTGGTCGCGTCGTTCGATGATCCTGCCACAAATGGTCGGTCTGACCATCGCAGTACACAACGGTCGTCAGCACGTCCCAGTTCTCGTGAACGAAGACATGGTCGGCCACAAACTGGGCGAGTTCGCCGGTACCCGCACTTATCGCGGGCACGTGGCAGACAAGAAAGCCAAGCGTTAAGGGGTTAGGAAATGGAAGTAGCCGCTAAGTTGTCGGGCGCTCGAATCTCCGCCCAGAAAGCCCGCTTGGTCGCCGACCAGATCCGCGGGAAGAAGGTGGGCGAAGCGCTCAACCTGTTGGCTTTCAGCAGTAAGAAAGCCGCCGAGATCATGAAGAAAGTGCTGGAGTCGGCCGTAGCCAACGCCGAGCATAACGAAGGCGCAGACGTTGATGACCTGAAGGTCAGCACCGTTTTCGTCAACGAAGGGCGTTCGCTGAAGCGCATCATGCCACGTGCCAAAGGCCGTGCTGATCGCATCGTCAAGCGGTCTTGCCATATCACTGTCAAGGTTGCTGACAAGTAACGGAGTCGAAGAGATGGGTCAGAAAGTACATCCCATTGGCATTCGCCTGGGAATCGTCAAGGAGCACACCTCCGTCTGGTACGCAGACGGTCGGACTTATGCGGACTATTTGCTCGCAGATCTGAAGGTGCGTGAGTATCTCCAAGACAAACTAAAAAGCGCGTCCGTAAGCCGTATCGATATCCATCGTCCGGCTCAAACTGCACGCATCACCATCCACACCGCTCGTCCAGGTATCGTTATCGGGAAGAAAGGTGAAGATGTTGAGAAACTGCGTCAGGACCTGACCAAGCAAATGGGTGTGCCTGTGCACATCAATATCGAAGAGATCCGCAAGCCGGAGCTCGACGGTATGCTGGTTGCGCAGAGCGTAGCTCAGCAGCTGGAGCGTCGCGTAATGTTCCGTCGCGCTATGAAGCGCGCTGTACAGAACGCCATGCGCATTGGTGCCAAAGGCATCAAAATCCAAGTGAGCGGTCGTCTCGGCGGTGCTGAAATCGCACGTACTGAATGGTATCGCGAAGGTCGTGTGCCATTGCACACCCTGCGTGCCGACATCGACTATGCCAACTACGAAGCTCACACCACCTACGGTGTGATCGGTGTAAAGGTTTGGATCTTCAAAGGCGAAGTAATTGGTGGTCGCCAAGAAGAACTGAAACCACAAGCACCAGCGCCTCGTAAAAAAGCTGCTAAGTAAGGGGTACGCCAAATGTTGCAACCAAAGCGTACGAAGTTCCGCAAGCAAATGACTGGTCACAACCGTGGCCTGGCATTGCGCGGTAGCAAAGTCAGCTTCGGCGAGTTCGCGCTGAAGTCTGTAGCTCGTGGTCGTCTCACCGCTCGTCAGATCGAGTCAGCGCGTCGTGCTCTGACCCGTCACGTAAAACGTGGTGGCAAGATCTGGATCCGTGTATTCCCGGACAAGCCGATCTCCAAAAAACCTCTCGAGGTTCGGATGGGTAAAGGTAAGGGTAACGTGGAATACTGGGTTGCCCAGATTCAGCCAGGCAAAGTCCTGTATGAAATCGAGGGTGTTTCTGAAGAGCTGGCGCGTGAGGCTTTCGCCCTGGCTGCTGCAAAGCTGCCGCTCGCCACCTCCTTTGTTAAACGGACGGTGATGTGATGAAAGCGAATGAACTTCGTGAAAAATCCGCACAGCAGCTGAACGAGCAACTGCTCGGCTTGCTGCGCGACCAGTTCAATCTGCGTATGCAGAAAGCAACTGGCCAGTTGGGGCAGTCTCATCTGCTCTCGCAAGTTAAGCGTGACATCGCTCGCGTGAAGACTGTGCTCAACCAGCAGGCAGGTAAGTAATCATGGCTGAAGCCGAAAAAACTGTCCGTACGCTGACTGGCCGTGTTGTCAGCGACAAGATGGACAAAACCATCACCGTTCTGATCGAGCGTCGCGTTAAGCACCCGATCTACGGTAAATACGTTAAGCGTTCGACTAAGCTGCACGCGCACGACGAAACCAATCAGTGCCACATCGGCGACAAAGTCACTATTCGTGAAACTCGTCCTTTGGCCAAGACCAAGTCTTGGGCGCTGGTTGATGTTCTCGAACGCGCTGTGGAAGTCTAAGGACTAGGGGTCGGAGAAATTATATGATTCAGACTCAATCCATGCTCGATGTGGCCGATAACAGCGGCGCTCGCCGTGTTATGTGCATCAAGGTGCTGGGTGGCTCCCATCGTCGTTACGCTGGTATCGGTGACATCATCAAAGTTACCGTGAAGGAAGCAATTCCTCGCGGTAAAGTGAAAAAAGGCCAAGTGATGACTGCTGTTGTAGTCCGCACTCGTCACGGCGTACGTCGTGCTGATGGCTCCATTATCCGCTTTGATGGCAACGCTGCTGTTCTTCTGAACAACAAGCAAGAGCCAATCGGCACCCGTATCTTTGGGCCAGTGACCCGTGAACTTCGTACTGAGAAGTTCATGAAGATCGTCTCGCTCGCCCCAGAAGTGCTGTAAGGAGATCCGACATGCAAAAGATTCGTCGTGACGACGAGATCATCGTGATCGCCGGCAAAGACAAAGGTAAGCGCGGTAAGGTGCTGAAGGTTCTTGCTGACAACCGTCTGGTTGTTGGTGGTCTGAACCTGGTCAAGCGTCATACCAAGCCTAACCCGATGTCGGGCGTACAAGGCGGTATCGTCGAGAAAGAAGCGCCACTGCACGCTTCTAACGTCGCCATCTTCAACGGCGAAACCAACAAGGCTGACCGCGTTGGTTTCAAAGTAGAAGACGGTAAGAAAATTCGTGTCTTCAAGTCGACCCAAAAAGCGGTTGATGCTTGAACACTGCTAGGTAGAAGACCATGGCACGACTAAAAGAGATTTACCGGAAGGAAATCGCTCCGAAACTTAAGGAAGAACTTAAGCTTTCGAACGTGATGGAAGTTCCGCGCGTTACCAAAATCACCCTGAACATGGGTCTGGGCGAAGCGATCGGCGACAAAAAAGTCATCGAGCACGCTGTAGCTGACCTGGAAAAGATCACCGGCCAGAAAGTCGTTGTGACCTACGCTCGCAAATCCATCGCTGGCTTTAAAGTCCGTGAAGGTTGGCCGATCGGCGTCAAAGTGACCCTGCGCCGTGAGCGTATGTACGAGTTCCTGGATCGTCTGCTGTCGATCTCCCTGCCTCGGGTTCGCGACTTCCGCGGCCTGAATGCCAAGTCCTTCGATGGTCGTGGCAACTACAGCATGGGCGTGAAAGAGCAGATCATCTTCCCGGAAATCGACTACGACAAGATCGATGCTCTCCGCGGTCTGGACATCACCCTGACCACCACTGCCAAGAACGATGATGAAGGCCGCGCTCTGCTGCGTGCGTTCAAATTCCCGTTCCGCAACTGATTGGAGTAGGACCATGGCCAAGATGAGCATGAAAAACCGCGAGCTGAAGCGTCAGCTCACGGTTGCCAAGTACGCCAAGAAGCGTGCAGCACTGAAAGCTATCATCGTTGATCTGAACGCAAGTCCAGAAGCGCGTTGGGAAGCTACAGTTGCCCTGCAGAAGCAGCCACGTGACGCAAGCGCCTCGCGCATGCGTAACCGCTGCCGCCTGACCGGTCGTCCACACGGCGTTTACCGCAAGTTCGGCCTTGGCCGTAACAAACTGCGTGAAGCGGCAATGCGTGGTGACGTACCAGGTCTGGTTAAAGCCAGCTGGTAAGTACTGTCAAAGTCTCGGTGCAAGGGTTCGCAAGAACCTGACCACCGGTGGCCTTGAATCTGGATCAAGCCCCTTTTGGGGCTTGATTCATTTCTGGGGTGTGTCTAGAATACCCGGCTCGCCTGAGCCCGTGTTTTTTATACCCGGAGATTCTCGGCGACACGTAGTAGCCGCAAGGCTAATTTTTCTGTATTAGGAGCGTCTAGCCCATGAGTATGCAGGACCCGTTAGCGGACATGCTAACTCGAATCCGTAATGCCCAGATGGCTGAAAAGTCCGTCGTAAGCATGCCATCTTCCACGTTGAAGGTAGCTGTTGCCAAAGTCCTGAAGGACGAAGGTTACATCGCGGGTTATCAGATCAGCAGCGAAACAAAACCACTGCTGTCTATCGAGCTGAAATACTTCGAAGGCCGTCCGGTTATCGAAGAAGTGAAGCGCGTTAGCCGTCCAGGCCTGCGTCAGTACAAGTCCGTCGATGATCTGCCAAAAGTTCGTGGCGGTCTCGGTGTGTCTATCGTCTCCACCAACAAGGGTGTGATGACTGATCGTGCTGCGCGCGCTGCCGGTGTCGGCGGCGAAGTTCTTTGCACTGTGTTCTAAGGGGGGATAAGCATGTCTCGCGTCGCTAAGAACCCCGTTAAGCTGCCAGCCGGCGTCGAAGTAAAATTCGCAGGCCAACAGCTTTCGGTGAAGGGTGCCAAGGGCACTCTCGAACTGAACATCCATTCGTCCGTTGAGATCGTTGAAGAAGCTGGTGAGCTGCGTTTCGCTGCTCGCAATGGCGATCAACAAACTCGCGCAATGGCTGGTACCACTCGTGCGTTGGTAAACAACATGGTCCAAGGCGTAAGCCAAGGCTTCGAGCGCAAGCTCCAGCTGGTCGGTGTTGGTTACAAAGCGCAAGCAAAAGGCACAGTGCTGAACCTGGCTCTTGGCTTCTCGCATCCAGTGGATTACGAACTGCCGGAAGGCATCACCGCTGAGACTCCTAGCCAGACCGATATCCTGATCAAGGGCATCGACAAGCAGCTGGTAGGTCAAGTGGCCGCCGAGATCCGCGACTTCCGTCCACCAGAGCCGTACAAAGGCAAAGGTGTGCGCTACGCGGACGAAGTCGTCCGTCGTAAAGAAGCCAAGAAGAAGTAGGGCATAGCAAATGACCGACAAAAAAGTTACTCGACTGCGTCGCGCTCGCAAAGCACGCCTGAAAATGCACGAACTCGAAGTCGTGCGTCTCTGCGTGTTCCGCTCTTCGCAGCACATCTACGCCCAGGTCATTTCGGCCGACGGCAACAAAGTCCTGGCAAGCGCCTCGACTTTGGATAAAGAACTGCGTGATGGCGCCACTGGCAACATCGACGCGGCCACTAAGGTTGGCCAGCTGGTCGCTACGCGTGCTAAGGCCGCTGGCGTCTCGCAGGTGGCTTTCGACCGCTCTGGCTTCAAGTACCACGGCCGCGTTAAAGCGCTGGCTGATGCTGCTCGTGAAGCTGGGCTGGAGTTCTAAGTTATGTCAAATAACGACCAAAAGCGCGACGAAGGCTACATCGAGAAGCTGGTTCAAGTTAACCGCGTAGCCAAAACCGTTAAAGGCGGCCGTATCTTCACTTTCACCGCGTTGACCGTGGTTGGTGATGGTAAAGGGCGTGTTGGCTTCGGCCGTGGCAAGTCGCGTGAAGTGCCTGCTGCGATCCAGAAGGCAATGGAAGCTGCTCGCCGCAACATGATCCAGGTTGATCTGAACGGCACCACCCTGCAGTACGCAATGAAGTCCGCCCACGGCGCTTCGAAGGTGTACATGCAGCCTGCTTCTGAAGGTACCGGTATCATCGCTGGCGGCGCAATGCGTGCCGTTCTCGAAGTTGCTGGCGTTCAGAACGTTCTGGCCAAGTGCTATGGCTCGACTAACCCGGTAAACGTGGTTCACGCCACTTTCAAGGGTTTGAAAGCAATGCAGTCTCCTGAATCCATTGCCGCCAAGCGTGGCAAAAGCGTCAAGGAGATCTTCTGATCATGGCTACCGTTAAAGTTACGCTGATCAAAAGCATGACCGGCCGCATCCCTAACCACAAACTGTGCGTTAAGGGTCTGGGTCTGCGTCGCATCGGTCACACTGTAGAAGTCCAGGATACTCCCGAGAATCGCGGGATGATCAACAAGGCTTACTACATGCTGCGTGTCGAGGGTTAATCGATGAAACTCAATGATCTGAGTCCAGCGCCGGGTTCCCGTCGCGAAAAGCATCGTCCGGGCCGTGGTATCGGTAGTGGTTTGGGTAAGACTGGTGGCCGTGGTCACAAAGGTCAGACTTCCCGCTCCGGTGGCACCATTGCTCCAGGCTTTGAAGGCGGTCAACAGCCGCTGCATCGTCGCCTGCCGAAGTTCGGTTTCGTTTCCCTGAAGGCCATGGACCGCGCAGAAGTGCGTCTGTCCGAGCTGGCTAAAGTGGAAGGCGACATCGTCACCGTGCAGTCCCTGAAAGATGCCAACGTGATCAACGTCAACGTACAGCGTGTGAAAATCATGCTGTCCGGTGAAGTGACTCGCGCTGTCACTATCGGCAAGGGAATCGGCGCCACCAAAGGTGCGCGTGCGGCTATCGAAGCAGCTGGCGGCAAGTTCGAGGAATAAATGGCTAAGCAAGGTGCTCTCTCTGCGCTCGGCAAAGGCGGTATGTCTGAACTTTGGGCTCGTCTGCGTTTTCTGTTCCTGGCGATTATCGTCTACCGAATAGGCGCACACATCCCGGTTCCAGGTATCAACCCGGACCGACTCGCGGACCTGTTTCGACAGAATGAGGGGACCATTCTTAGCTTGTTCAACATGTTTTCCGGCGGCGCGCTGGAGCGGATGAGCATTTTTGCACTGGGGATCATGCCGTACATCTCGGCATCGATCATCATGCAACTGATGACCGCCGTCAGCCCGCAGCTGGAGCAGTTGAAGAAGGAAGGTGAAGCTGGCCGTCGCAAGATCAGCCAGTACACCCGCTACCTCACCGTCGTTCTTGCTCTTGTCCAGGCCATTGGCATGTCCATTGGTCTGGCAGGGCAGGGCGTTTCGTTCACTGGTGACTTTAGCTTCCATTTCGTCGCAGTAACCACTTTTGTGGCTGGTGCGATGTTCATGATGTGGCTGGGTGAGCAGATTACTGAGCGTGGTGTTGGCAACGGTATCTCGATGTTGATTTTTTCGGGTATCGTCGCCGGTCTTCCGAGAGCGATCGGGCAGTCTTTCGAGTCTGCGCGTCAGGGTGATATCAATATCTTCGCCCTGGTTGCCATCGGTTTGCTGGCAGTAGCGATTATCGGTTTCGTGGTGTTCATTGAGCGTGGTCAGCGTCGTATTGCTGTTCACTACGCCAAGCGTCAGCAGGGCCGCAAGGTCTTCGCTGCGCAGACCAGCCACTTGCCGCTGAAGGTGAACATGGCCGGTGTTATCCCGGCTATTTTCGCGAGCAGCATCTTGCTGTTCCCGGCTTCGTTGGGTGCCTGGTTCGGCCAGTCTGAAGGTATGGGCTGGTTGCAGGACATCTCGCAGTCGATCGCTCCTGGTCAGCCGTTGAATATTCTGCTGTTTAGTGCAGGGATTATTTTCTTCTGCTTCTTCTATACGGCGTTGATGTTCAATCCGAAAGACGTAGCGGAGAACCTGAAGAAGTCCGGTGCCTTTATTCCGGGTATCCGTCCAGGTGAGCAGTCTGCGCGCTACATTGATGGCGTTCTGACTCGTTTGACCCTGTTCGGTGCTCTTTACATGACGGCCGTCTGCCTGTTGCCCCAGTTCCTGGTGGTTGCAGCGAACGTACCGTTCTACCTTGGCGGGACCTCGTTGCTGATCGTCGTCGTGGTTGTGATGGACTTCATGTCCCAAGTACAATCGCACCTCGTTTCGCACCAGTACGAATCCCTGATGAAGAAAGCCAACCTGAAGGGTTACGGCAGCGGCATGCTGCGCTGACCCATAAGGTTCGAGGAGTTGGTGATGAAAGTTCGTGCATCGGTGAAAAAGCTGTGCCGTAACTGCAAGATTATTCGCCGCGAAGGTGTTGTTCGAGTAATTTGCAGCGCGGAACCGCGTCACAAACAGCGCCAAGGCTGAGTGTGATTGTGCTTCAAGCCCGGCAGCTAGTGCGCTGCCGGGTTGATTATTTGTTATTACAGCGATATTATCTCGCGCCCTATTTCTTGGCTTCCGGGGCGTAGGTAGCTGTCAATTGGAGTCCCACTGAATGGCCCGTATTGCAGGCGTTAACATTCCAGATAACAAGCATACTGTTATCTCGCTGACCTACATCTATGGTGTTGGTCGCACTACTGCACAGAAAATTTGTGCAGAGACTGGGGTAAACCCAGCCGCAAAGATCAAGGATCTGAGCGACGAGCAGATTGAACAGCTGCGTGGCGAAGTGGCGAAGTTCACCACTGAAGGTGACCTGCGTCGCGAAATCAACATGAAAATCAAGCGCTTGATGGACCTCGGTTGCTATCGCGGTCTGCGTCATCGTCGTGGTCTTCCAGTACGCGGTCAGCGTACCAAGACCAACGCGCGTACCCGTAAAGGTCCGCGTAAGCCGATCCGCAAGTAATCGCCCCAGCGAATCGACAGGAAAATTATCATGGCAAAACCTGCTGCTCGTCCTCGTAAAAAAGTTAAAAAGACAGTGGTTGATGGCATCGCCCACATCCATGCTTCTTTTAACAACACCATCGTGACCATTACCGACCGTCAAGGTAACGCTCTTTCCTGGGCTACCTCCGGTGGTTCGGGTTTCCGCGGTTCCCGCAAGTCCACCCCGTTCGCTGCTCAAGTAGCTGCTGAACGTGCTGGTCAAGCTGCGCTGGAATACGGCCTGAAAAACCTCGACGTAAACGTCAAAGGTCCAGGTCCAGGTCGTGAATCCGCAGTCCGCGCTTTGAACGGCTGTGGCTACAAGATCGCCAGCATCACCGACGTGACGCCTATCCCGCACAACGGGTGCCGTCCGCCGAAGAAGCGCCGCGTGTAATCCAGGAGATTGTAAAGAATGGCTCGTTACATTGGTCCAAAATGCAAACTCGCTCGTCGCGAAGGCACCGATCTCTTCCTGAAGAGCGGCGTGCGCGCGATCGAATCGAAGTGCAACATTGAAGCAGCACCTGGTATCCACGGCCAACGCCGCGGTCGCCAGTCCGATTACGGCACCCAACTGCGTGAAAAGCAGAAGGTCCGTCGTATCTACGGCGTTCTCGAGCGTCAATTCAGCGGCTACTACAAAGAAGCAGCTGGCAAGAAAGGTGCAACCGGTGAAAACCTGCTGCAACTGCTCGAATGCCGTCTGGACAACGTTGTATACCGTATGGGCTTTGGTTCGACTCGTGCCGAATCCCGTCAGCTGGTATCGCACAAGTCGATCAGCGTAAACGGTCAGACCGTTAACGTTCCGTCCTACCAGGTTCGTGCTGGTGACGTGGTTGCTGTTCGCGAGAAAGCAAAAAACCAACTTCGCATTGTCCAAGCTCTCGATCTGTGTGCCCAACGTGGCCGCGTAGAATGGGTAGAAGTAGACACTGAGAAGAAGTCGGGCGTTTTCAAGAACGTTCCAGCTCGCAGTGATCTGTCCGCCGACATCAACGAAAGCCTGATTGTCGAGCTCTACTCCAAGTAAGGGCTAGAAAATAGGTGCATCCATGCAGATTTCGGTAAATGAGTTCCTGACACCCCGCCACATTGATGTGCAGGTTGTCAGTCCAACCCGCGCCAAGATCACGCTCGAGCCTCTCGAGCGTGGCTTTGGCCACACCCTGGGCAACGCGCTGCGCCGCATCCTGTTGTCCTCAATGCCCGGCTGTGCAGTAGTCGAGGCCGAGATTGACGGTGTGCTCCACGAGTACAGCGCCATCGAAGGTGTACAGGAAGACGTAATTGAAATCCTGTTGAACCTTAAAGGTCTGGCTATCAAGCTGCACGGCCGTGACGAAGTTACGCTGACCTTGTCGAAGAAGGGTTCGGGGGTGGTTACCGCTGCCGATATTCAGCTGGATCATGATGTCGAGATCGTTAATCCCGATCACGTAATCGCTAACCTGGCGTCTAACGGCGCCCTGAACATGAAGCTCGTAGTAGCTCGTGGTCGTGGTTATGAACCGGCAGACTCGCGTCAGAGCGATGAAGACGAAAGCCGCAGCATCGGTCGCTTGCAGCTTGACTCTTCGTTCAGCCCGGTTCGCCGTATCGCATACGTGGTGGAAAACGCCCGTGTCGAGCAGCGTACTAACCTGGACAAGCTGGTTATTGATCTGGAAACCAACGGTACCCTGGATCCTGAAGAGGCTATCCGCCGTGCTGCAACCATTCTGCAACAGCAGTTGGCTGCGTTCGTCGACCTCAAGGGTGACAGTGAGCCAGTGGTTGTCGAGCAGGAAGACGAGATCGATCCGATCCTGCTTCGCCCGGTTGACGATCTGGAACTGACTGTACGTTCGGCTAACTGCCTTAAGGCGGAAAACATCTACTACATCGGCGACCTGATTCAGCGTACCGAAGTAGAGCTGTTGAAGACTCCGAACCTGGGCAAGAAATCCTTGACTGAAATCAAGGACGTTCTGGCCTCCCGCGGTCTGTCCCTCGGCATGCGCCTCGACAACTGGCCGCCTGCAAGTCTTAAGAAGGACGACAAGGCGACTGCCTGATCGTCGTAATCACCGAACGTAGTGTTTGGTAAGGAATGAACCATGCGTCATCGTAAAAGTGGTCGTCACCTGAGCCGCACCAGCTCGCACCGCAAGGCCATGTTCCAAAACATGGCGGTGTCGCTGTTCGAGCACGAGCTGATCAAAACTACTCTGCCAAAAGCTAAAGAACTGCGCCGCGTTGCCGAGCCGCTGATCACTTTGGCCAAGACAGATAGCGTTGCTAACCGCCGTTTGGCTTTCGACCGTACCCGTTCGAAAGCTATCGTTGGTAAGCTCTTCAACGACCTGGGCAAGCGTTACGCTACCCGTGAGGGTGGCTACCTGCGCATCCTCAAGTGCGGTTTCCGCGCTGGCGACAACGCGCCTATGGCGTACGTCGAGTTGGTTGATCGTGCTACTGCTGGCGAAGCTGTATCCGCCGAGTAAGACGTCAGTCTGAAACAAAAAACCGGGCCTAGTGCCCGGTTTTTTGTGCCTGAAAGTAAAGCGCGCTGCGTACAAGCTTTTAACCGCTTCAAGTGGTCATCATGGGTCGGGGATGATCATTAGTAATTTTCTATCGATGCCTACAGGTTAATGAATTTGTAGGTGTCAGATTGATGATCAATACTCCCTCTCAGCCGATTAGCCGGCAGTTCAAGACCGACAGAGGAAGGAAGATCACATGAGCCAAAACAACACGCTAACAACTGCCAGTGGCGCTCCTGTCGCCGACAACCAGAATTCCCGCTCCGCCGGCCCTCGCGGCCCATTGCTGCTCGACGACTTCCACCTGCTCGAGAAGCTTGCCCACTTCAACCGTGAAAATATCCCGGAGCGTCGTGTGCACGCGAAGGGTTCAGGTGCTTACGGTACGTTTACCGTCACCCGCGATATCACCCAATACACCAATGCCAAGCTATTTGAGGCTGTCGGTAAGCAAACGCCAACCTTCCTGCGATTCTCCACTGTCGGTGGTGAGCGCGGTTCGGCAGACACCGAACGTGATCCTCGTGGCTTCGCGCTGAAGTTCTATACCGAAGAAGGCAACTGGGACATTGTTGGCAACAACACGCCGGTATTCTTCATTCGCGACCCACTCAAGTTCCCGGACTTTATCCACACTCAAAAGCGCCTGCCACAAAGCAACCTCAAAAGTGCACAGGCGATGTGGGACTTCTGGTCGCACTCTCCGGAAGCGTTACACCAGGTCACCATTCTGTTCTCCGACCGGGGCATTCCCGACGGCTATCGTCACATGCACGGCTTCGGCAGCCACACTTACAGCCTGATCAACGCCACGGGCGAGCGTCATTGGGTGAAGTGGCACTACAAGACCCAACAAGGCATCAAGAATCTTGCACCTGCAGAGGCGGCGCGGCTGGCGGGTACCGATCCTGATTACGCCCAGCGCGACTTGTTCGAAGCGATCGAGCGAGGCGAGTTCCCAAAATGGCGCGTGTGCATCCAGATCATGACCGAGGCCCAGGCTTGCGCGCACTATGAGAATCCGTTCGACGTGACTAAAACCTGGTCGCAGAAGGAGTTCCCGTTGATCGAAGTGGGTGAGTTGGAGCTCAATCGAAATCCACTGAACTACTTCGCCGAGGTCGAGCAAGCTGCGTTTGGCCCAAGTAACATGGTGCCCGGTGTAGGTCTGTCGCCAGATCGCATGCTGCAAGGTCGGGTATTCGCTTACGCTGATGCGCACCGCTACCGCATCGGTACCAATCACCAGCAATTGCCGGTGAATGCGCCGCGCAGTCCGGTGAACACCTATCAGCGCGATGGCTCGATGGCGTTTGGCAGCAATGGTGGTGCGGCGCCCAACTACGAGCCCAATAGCTATATCGAGTCGCCAAAGCAGGCGCCCCGTTATGCTGAACCTGCATTGGCATTAAACGGCGCAGCTGATCGTTATGATCATCGCAAAGACACCGACTATTACAGTCACGCTGGCGCACTGTACCGATTGATGAATGACGAACAGAAAGCGTTGCTGGTCCACAACATTGCGGGCGCAATGGCGGGGGTCTCAAGCGACGTCGTCGACCGTCAACTGCAGCATTTCTTCAAGGCCGATCCGGCGTATGGAGAAGCAATTGCAACGCTGCTCAACGTACAGCTTAACGAAGTCTAAATGAGAAGCAGAACCGCCCTTATTAGGGCGGTTTTTGCGTTATTTAAGCTGCTTTTCTCAGAATATCTTCGCTTTTATTGCGTGCGGCGAGTGACGTTGTGGTCATGTTGGTTCAAACTACAGACTTTCAAGCAGGGAGATGTAGGGCGATGCAAGGCCACCCAGACGTTATCGATTACCTCAACACGTTGCTGACCGGCGAACTGGCCGCGCGTGATCAATATTTCGTCCACTCGCGGATGTATGAGGACTGGGGTTTCACCAAGCTCTACGAACGAATCAACCACGAGATGGAAGAAGAAGCAGGGCACGCTGATGCACTGATGCGCCGGATTCTGATGCTCGAAGGCACGCCGCGCATGCGTCCGGACGATCTGGATGTCGGCACCACGGTTACTGAAATGCTCGAAGCGGACTTGCGCCTGGAATACAAGGTCCGGGCCGCGCTGTGCAAGGGCATCAAGCTCTGCGAACAGCACAAGGACTATGTCAGCCGCGAAATGCTGCGGGTCCAACTGCATGACACCGAAGAAGATCACACCTATTGGCTTGAAAAGCAGCTTGGCCTGATCAAGTTGATCGGTCTCGAAAATTACCTGCAATCCCACACCTGATTGCGGCGAATACAAAAAAGCCCCTGTTACCGATGAAGTGACAGGGGCTTTTTCGTGGGGGCCCAGTTAAGCCCTGTCACGCTCCAGCAGGGGCTTGAGGTAATAACCGGTATGGGATTGCTTCATCTCTGAAACCTCTTCCGGCGTGCCAACGGCAATGATCTGCCCGCCCTTGGAACCGCCCTCTGGGCCCAGGTCCACCAGCCAGTCAGCGGTCTTGATGACGTCGAGGTTGTGCTCGATCACCACCACCGTATTGCCGTGGTCGCGCAGACGGTGCAACACATCCAGCAGTTGCTGGATGTCCGCAAAGTGCAGCCCGGTAGTCGGCTCGTCGAGGATGTACAGGGTCTTGCCAGTGTCACGCTTGGACAGTTCGCGCGACAGTTTGACCCGCTGGGCCTCACCACCGGACAGTGTGGTCGCCGATTGTCCCAGCTTGATGTACGACAAGCCGACGTCCATCAGAGTTTGCAGTTTGCGCGCCAAAGCCGGCACCGCATCGAAGAACTCCCGGGCCTCCTCGATGGTCATCTCGAGGGTTTCATGAATGCTCTTGCCCTTGTATTTGATCTCAAGGGTTTCGCGGTTGTAGCGCTTGCTCTTGCACACATCGCACGGCACATAGATATCCGGCAGGAAGTGCATTTCCACCTTGATCAGGCCATCACCCTGACAAGCTTCGCAGCGTCCGCCCTTCACGTTGAAGGAGAAGCGCCCGGGGCCATAACCGCGCGATCGTGACTCCGGTACGCCGGCAAAAAGCTCACGAATCGGTGTGAACAGACCGGTGTAGGTGGCCGGGTTGGAGCGTGGGGTACGACCAATGGGACTCTGGTCGATGTCGACGACCTTATCCAGATGCTCCAGGCCCTTGATGCTGTCGTGAGCCGCCGCTTCCAGGGTAGTTGCACCGTTGAGCGCCGTGGCACTCAACGGAAAGAGCGTGTTGTTGATCAGTGTCGATTTGCCTGAGCCGGACACGCCGGTCACGCAGGTCAGCAGGCCGATGGGAATGTCCAGGTCAACGTTGCGCAGGTTGTTGCCACGGGCGCCCTTGAGCGTCAGCGACAGCTTCTTGTTGCGCGGTGTGCGCTTGGCCGGCACCGCGATCTTCACGCGGCCCGAGAGGTACTTGCCGGTCAGGGAGTCGGGATGTGCCATTACCTCGGCCGGCGTACCTTCAGCAACGATGTGTCCGCCGTGAACCCCCGCACCAGGGCCGATATCCACCACATAGTCGGCCAGGCGAATCGCGTCTTCATCGTGCTCTACCACGATCACCGTGTTGCCGATGTCCCGCAGGTGTTTCAGTGTGCCAAGTAACCGGTCGTTATCACGCTGGTGCAGGCCGATCGAGGGTTCGTCGAGGATGTACAGAACACCGACCAGCCCGGCGCCGATCTGGCTGGCCAGGCGGATACGCTGGGCCTCACCACCGGACAAGGTGTCTGCGCTGCGATCCAGCGACAGATAATCGAGGCCGACGTTGACGAGGAACTGCAGGCGTTCGCGAATTTCCTTGAGGATCTTGTCGGCGATCTCGCCACGGCGGCCAGTCAGTTTCATCCCTTCGAAATAGTCGCAGGCATCACCGATTGGCAGGTTGGTCACCGCCGGCAGGGTTTTCTCGCCGACCCACACATGCCGTGCTTCGCGACGCAGACGGGTGCCGCGGCAATCAGGGCAGGACTGGGTGCTGAGGAACTTGGCCAGCTCTTCGCGTACCGAGGCCGACTCGGTTTCACGGTAGCGGCGTTCCAGGTTTGGCACGATGCCTTCGAACGGGTGCGAGCGCTTGACGATATCGCCCCGGTCATTCAGGTATTTGAAATCGACGTTTTGTGAACCGCTGCCGTGCAGGATGCTCTTCTGCTGCTCGGCCGGCAGTTCGTTGAACGGCACTTCCAGACTGAACTTGTAGTGGGAGGCCAGCGAGCCAAGCATCTGGAAGTAATAGACGTTGCGCCGGTCCCAGCCGCGAATCGCGCCTTCGGCCAGGGTCAACTCTCCATTAACCAGGCGCTTGATGTCGAAGAACTGCTTGACCCCCAGGCCGTCACAGGTCGGGCAGGCACCGGCCGGGTTGTTGAAGGAAAACAGCTTGGGCTCGAGTTCACTGATGGCGTGCCCGCAAATTGGGCAGGCGAAGCGCGCGGAGAAGATCATCTCTTCGCCCGGCTCGTCGTCCATCGGTGCCACCAGGGCGATGCCATCTGCCAGTTTCAGCGCGGTCTCGAAGGATTCGGCCAGGCGCTGTTGCAGGTCTGCACGCACCTTGAAGCGGTCGACCACGACATCAATGGTGTGTTTTTTCTGTTTATCGAGCTTCGGTGCTTCGTCCAGCTCATACAACTTGCCGTTGATCCGGGCACGGACGAAACCTTGTGCGCGCAGTTCCTCGAAGACCGAAAGGTGCTCACCTTTGCGCTCGCGAATGACCGGGGCCAACAGCATGAGCTTGCTGCCCTCAGGTTCGGCAAGGACCAGGTCGACCATCTGGCTGACGGTCTGCGCTTCCAGGGGAATGTCGTGGTCCGGGCAGCGTGGAATGCCGACGCGCGCATAGAGCAGGCGCAGGTAGTCGTAGATTTCGGTGATGGTGCCCACGGTCGAACGCGGGTTGTGCGAGGTCGACTTCTGTTCGATGGAAATCGCCGGCGACAGGCCTTCGATGGTGTCGACGTCAGGCTTTTCCATCATCGACAGGAACTGCCGGGCATAGGCCGACAGCGACTCGACATAGCGGCGCTGGCCTTCGGCGTACAACGTGTCGAAAGCCAGGGACGACTTGCCCGAGCCGGACAGGCCGGTGATGACGATCAGCTTGTCCCGTGGCAGGGTCAGGTCGATGTTCTTCAGGTTGTGGGTTCGAGCCCCACGAATCAGGATCTTGTCCAAGGTGGCCTCGCTCGGCGGGCGTCGAAAACGTAGGAGTATACGGCCAAATACTGGATGGATGCACACTATCGAATGTTGCAATGGCTGCCTTACATGAAAGCTCTGTCATCTACACGCGGCAAAGCGTCGCGATATACCCTGCCAATCGATGGGACTGGTAGAATCGCCGCCGGTTCACATGAGGTTTTTCCATGCACGATCCCCACAGCGAGCGCATGAGTGGCAGCGAGACCCGCGCGGCAAGCGGTCTGGCCCTGGTGTTCGCCTTCCGTATGCTCGGCATGTTCATGGTGTTGCCGGTATTGGCGACCTATGGCATGGACCTCGCAGGAGCGACCCCGGCCCTCATCGGGCTGGCGATTGGCGCTTATGGCCTGACCCAGGCGATTTTCCAGATTCCCTTCGGTTTCATTTCCGACCGCATTGGCCGCCGCCCGGTGATTTACCTGGGGCTGATCGTCTTCGCGCTTGGCAGCGTCCTGGCGGCCAACGCCGACTCGATCTGGGGCGTGATCGCCGGGCGCATCCTGCAAGGTGCCGGGGCGATTTCCGCCGCGGTGATGGCTTTACTGTCAGACCTGACACGCGAACAGCACCGGACAAAGGCCATGGCGATGATCGGCATGACGATCGGCCTGTCGTTTGCTGTTGCCATGGTAGTAGGACCGTTGCTGACCCGTGCCTTCGGGCTGTCCGGACTGTTCCTTGCCACAGGTGGCATGGCGCTGGTTGGCATCGTGATTGTGATGTTCATGGTGCCGCGCTCCACGGGCCCGTTGCAGCACCGTGAATCCGGCGTCGCGCGCCAGGCCCTGATACCGACGCTCAAGCACCCGGACCTGCTGCGCCTGGATCTTGGTATCTTTGTGTTGCACGCAATGCTGATGTCGAGTTTCGTCGCCTTGCCCCTGGCGCTCGTCGAAAAAGCCGGGCTGCCCAAGGAGCAGCATTGGTGGGTGTACCTGACCGCGCTGCTGATTTCCTTCTTCGCCATGATCCCGTTCATCATCTACGGCGAGAAGAGACGCAAAATGAAACGTGTTTTACTCGGCGCCGTCGTGACGCTGATGCTCACTGAGCTATTCTTCTGGCAGTTCGGCGACAGCTTGCGGGCTCTGGTGATTGGTACCGTGGTGTTTTTCACCGCCTTCAATCTGCTGGAAGCTTCGTTGCCGTCGCTGATCAGCAAGGTTTCACCGGCGGGCGGCAAGGGCACGGCGATGGGGGTCTACTCCACCAGTCAGTTCCTTGGCTCGGCACTGGGCGGCATACTTGGCGGCTGGCTGTTCCAGCATGGCGGTCTGTCGGTTGTGTTCCTTGGATGCGCTGGTCTGGCTGCCCTCTGGCTGGCCTTTGCTGTTACCATGCGTGAACCTCCCTACGTGACAAGCCTGCGCTTGCCATTGTCGCCCGAGGCGATCCGCGAAGCGGGGCTGGTTGAGCGCCTGAAGGCCGTCGTAGGGGTAACAGATGCAGTGATAGTCGCAGACGAAGCGGCGATTTACATCAAATTGGACACCGAACTATTGGATCGCACCACCCTTGAAAGCCTGGTGAACAACCCGGCCGGGGCAGCGTGCGTAGCCTAGGAGAACGTAATGGCCCGTGGGGTTAACAAAGTCATATTGGTCGGCACTTGCGGCCAGGATCCTGAAGTTCGTTACCTGCCGAATGGCAACGCCGTGACCAACCTGAGTCTGGCAACCAGCGAACAGTGGACCGACAAGCAAACCGGTCAGAAAGTCGAAAAAACCGAATGGCACCGCGTGTCGATGTTCGGCAAGGTCGCGGAAATCGCCGGCGAATACCTGCGTAAAGGTTCGCAGGTCTACATCGAAGGCAAGCTGCAGACCCGCGAGTGGGAAAAAGACGGTATCAAGCGTTACACCACTGAAATCGTGGTCGACATGCAAGGCACCATGCAACTGCTGGGCGGTCGTCCTCAACAGGGTGACCAACAAGGCCAGGGCGGCGGTAACAACTACCAGCAATCCGCTCCTCGCCAGCAGGCTCCGCGTCCACAGCAGTCGGCACCGCAACAGTCGCGCCCGGCTCCTCAGCAGGCCGCGCCGCAGCCAGCTCCGGATTTCGACAGCTTTGATGACGATATTCCGTTCTAAGCAATAGCTTCGAACGAATGAAAGCCCGGCACTCCCATCAGGATGCCGGGCTTTTTGTTACCCGCGGTTTTCGATTCCCCTGTAGGAGCCGTATTGCGCGGCAAGGCGCGTTTTGTGGTTAACGGCTGGCGGCGAGGAACTCGTCGGTGGACACCACCTTGGCGTAGGCAAAGCCTAATGCCGACATGAACGCGGCATGCACGTGGGCTGCCGGAACGGTCAGTCCATTGAACTCCAGGTCACGGGAGGCACAGGCATCGTGGATCACCGTGACGCTGTAGCCGAGGTCGTTGGCGGCGCGGGTGATGCCGTCGATACACATGTGGCTCATGCTGCCGACCACCACCAGTTCCTTGATGCCTTGTTCGTCGAGAATGCTCTGCAGTTCGGTTTCGCGGAACGAGTTGACGAAGTGCTTGAGCACCACCGGCTCACTGCCTTGGTTGAGGACTTTAGGGTGCAGCTTCGCCCCGTCGGAGCCCGGGGTGAAAAACGGCGCTTGTGCGGAGGTGAACTCGTGGCGGATGTGCACTACCGAATCACCGGCCTCACGAAAGGCCTTGAGCAGACGAACAGCGTTGTCTGCGGCGGCTTCGGCACCGACCAACGGCCACTTGCCCTGGGGGAAGTAGTCTTTTTGGATATCGACTACGATGAGTGCTTGCTTGGCCATGACTGTTTCCTCGAAGTGCGGTTTGGGTGTGGAATGAAGTATTGACCCTGGCAGACCTTCCGGGGATTGGCCGCACCGACAATAGAAGGGGGAAAACTGACAATGGAAGCACAAAGGGCAATCGCCGAGCTGGGCGTGTTGATCTATCCCGGCGCGCAGATGGCGGCGGTGCATGGGTTGACGGACCTGTTCGGGGTGGCCAACCGTATCGCTGCAGAGCACCAGGCGGCGCGCTTGCCTTTGTTGCGGATCAGCCATTGGCAGGTCGATGGCGAACAGGCGCCCGTTCGTGTCTATGACAGCCATCCCGCTGCGGACAGCGCATTGGTAGCGGTGTTGATTCCGCCGTCGATTGCCGGCTTCACCGAAGCCCAGGCGCCGCATGCGCTGCTGCGTTGGCTTCGCCAGCAGCACGCCAACGGCGCGACCCTGGGCGGTGTCTGCGTGGGCTCGCTGCTATTGGCTGAAAGCGGACTGCTGGACGGTCGCAGCGCCACCACCCATTGGACTTCCGCGAAAACCTTCGCCGAGCGCTACCCGGCGATCAAGCTCAAGGCTGATACGCCCATCGTCGATGACGGCGACCTGATTACCACGGCCGGGCTGATGGCGTGGTCTGAATTGGGTCTGCGCCTGGTCAATCGTCTGCTGGGCCCGAGCATTGCCACCGGCACTGCGCGTTTCCTGGTGGTGGAACACAGCGACAGCGCCAGTGAGTGTGGCAGCAATTTCGCCCCGATTCTCAACCATGGCGATGCCGCGATCCTCAGGGTTCAACACTGGCTGCAAAGCACGGGTGCCACCGATGTCTCGCTGACGGCGATGGCTGAACGGGCAGGGCTGGAGGAGCGGACGTTCCTACGGCGATTCCGTGCGGCAACCGGGCTTAAGCCGACGGAGTACTGCCAGCACCTGCGAGTCGGCAAGGCCCGGGAAATGCTCGAATTCACCAACGGCACCATCGATCACATCGCCTGGACCGTGGGATATCAGGATCCGGGGGCGTTTCGTTCGACATTCAAGAAGATTACCGGACTGGCCCCCAGTGATTACCGGGCGCGGTTTGGGGTGATGCCGAGTGCGGCCCCCCGATAGAAGCATCACCCTGCGGGAGTGCCAAAATGCTCGAGTCGTGCAAAATGCCAGAGTCCTGATACCCGTCGTGCAGAATAAAGCAGGCGCGACGCTATGCTTTTTGCACAACCGATTGATTTTAAAACCGTTATTTTCGAGGGACGATTGGCCTGAACCCTGCACCCCATCAGCTACATTCATTTAGCGACAATTGAAGGGGGACGCATGACCCCAACCAACCGCAAAAAACTGGTAGTCGCCCATTCGGTCCGCCCCGATGCGCCGCAGCACGAAGTCGAAACCAATCGCGCCCTGGCCCGTTGGCTGGCGCAAATCCTCGGGCTCAAATACGGCGGCAGCTACGACCCGCAGGTGCATGGCGGGCGGGACATCTATTTGTTGCCGACCCAGACCCTGGTGGGCGCCGCTGCCGCCCGGCAGTTGGGCGTCAAGGGACCAGAGGATTTATGGGGCGGATACGTCGAGCACGATTTCATCTGCACCAAGGCCATCAGCCATGGTTTGTTGAACAGGCATGCCCATGCACCGCAAGGCTGGGCGCCGATGTTTTCCGAACGGGTGCGCACGGTAGTGCTCGACGGTCTCAGTGTTTTCTCCTTCGACGATGCACGGCCGGCGGCGGAGCATCTGCTCTACAGCGGTCCGATCCGTATGAAGCCAATTCATGCCTGTGCGGGGCGCGGCCAGGAAGTCATCACTAGCCTCGACCAGTTCGACGAAATCCTCGCCCGTCCTGAAGCCAAGGCGCTGTTCAGTGAAGGTGTGGTACTGGAGCAGGACCTGGACCAGGTGATTACCCACAGCGTCGGGCAGAGTTTCATCGGCGCCAGGTTGCTCAGTTATTGCGGTGATCAATACTTGACCAAAGACGCTCGTGGCGAAGAGGTCTATGGTGGTTCGAACCTGCTGGTGGTGCAGGGTGGCTACGACGATCTGCTGGCGCTGGATTTGCCTGACGATGTGCGATTGGCGATCAGGCAGGCCAAGGTCTTCGACGCGGCCGCCGATGAAGCCTATCCCGGTTTCTACGCCTCACGGCGCAATTACGACATCGCCCAGGGAATTGCCAGCGACGGCCAGCGACGCAGCGGCGTGCTCGAGCAATCCTGGCGCATGGGCGGGGCCAGCAGCGCGGAAGTGGCAGCGTTGCAGAGCTTCGTCAACGATCCGGGGATGCGCGCGATTCTTGTGTCTTCGGTGGAAACCTACATCGATCAGCCACTGCCGGCGGACGCCATCGAGGTGTACCGAGGGCCAGCGGAAAACAGTGATTTTCTTCTCAAGTACGTAACGGTCAAACCCTATGACGGCTAGAAGCGAAAGCATTCAAATCGACATCGACGACGAACAGATGAGTGGGACTTTCCTGAGCCCCAAATCAAAAGTCCCTGGCGTGCTGTTCGTGCACGGTTGGGGGGGTAGCCAGGAGCGAGATCTGGAGCGGGCGAAAGGCATCGCCGGTCTGGGGTGCGTATGTTTGACCTTCGACCTGCGCGGGCATACCGGCGGCACGGGTATTCCGTTGACCCGCGTGACCCGTGACGACAATCTGCGTGACCTGCTGGCGGCCTACGACCGCTTGCTGGCGCACCCGGCGCTGGATACCTCGGCGATTGCCGTGGTCGGCACCAGTTACGGCGGATACCTGGCCTCGATCCTCACCTCGCTACGGCCGGTGCGCTGGCTGGCCCTGCGAGTGCCGGCGCTGTACCGCGACGATCAATGGCATACGCCCAAGCGCGATTTGGACAAGCTCGATCTGCGCGATTACCGCAGCACTCTGGTGCGCGCCGACAGCAATCGGGCACTGCATGCCTGTTCGCAATTCACGGGTGATGTGTTGTTGGTACAGTCCGAAACCGATGATTACGTGCCTCACGCGACCATCATGAGTTATCGCGCGGCGTGCCAGCAGACACACTCGCTGACCCACCGCATCATCGACGGCGCCGATCATGCGCTGAGCGATCCGGTTTCCCAGCAGGCCTACACCTCGATCCTGGTGGACTGGATTACGGAAATGGTGGTGGGTGAGCGGTTGAGCATTATTCAGTCAAAATGAATAGTAGTGTCGCTCATGACGCCTTCGCGACCAGGCTCGCTCCCACAGGGGAATGCATTTCAAATGTGGGAGCGAGCCTGCTCGCGAAGGCGTCCACCCATTATTTGGGTTTTTTCGATATCCGCAATGACTTGGCCTTGGCCTCCACCATCAGGTACATCACCAGCGTGATCAATAACGGCAACAGGAAATAAATCGCCCGATACGCCAGCAAACCCGCCACCAGGCTACCCCGCGATGCCTCGTGTTGCAGCAGCGCCACGAACACCGCTTCCAGCACGCCAAGCCCTGCCGGAATGTGGGTGATGACCCCGGCGATGGCGCTGATCAGCAACACGCCAAGCACCAGCGGATAATCCAGTTTGCTCGGTAGCAGCGTGAAAATGACCGCGGCCATCAACGACCAGTTCAGCGCCCCCAGGGCCAGTTGCAGGACCGCCATGCGCAGTGATGGCAAGTTGATTTCGACCCCGCGGATCGCCCACTCGCGGCGTTTGGAAAACTGGCAGGCCGCGAGATATCCCGCGCTCGCCAGCAAGAGTAAAACGCCCACGCCTTGCAGCGCGCCGCTACTGAGTTTCCAGCCTGGCGGCATGCGCACCAGCCCACTGCTGAACACCGCGCCGGCAATCACCATGTAGCCGAACCAGTTGGTCGCCAGGCTCAGGCCGAGGATTTTCGCAATGTTGGCCTTGCTCACCCCGAGTCGCGAATACAGCCGATAACGCATGGCGATGCCGCCCACCCAGGCGCTCAGGTTGAGGTTGAAGGCGTAGCTGATGATGCCCACCGGCAGGATCTGTTTCCACGTCAGGTCCTGGCGAATGTAGGTTCGGCCGATCAGGTCGAAGCAGGCGTAGACCAGGAAACTCATCAGTGTCAGCCCTGACGCGATGATCAAGGTGCGTACCTTGAAATCGGCCAGGGTGTCGAGCACCTCGTTCCATTCGATGCGCTGGGCAAACATCGTCAAGAGGACGATCAGCGCCAGGAAAAACAGCATTGTCAGTGGTCTTTTCCAACGACTCCAGCGCGATTTCGCCGGGTGCTCGGCGTGGGACGCCGCGTGTGTTTCAGTGCGGCTCATGTTGATCGCTCCCGGTCGGTGGGGTGAACGTTTTCAAGCGTGGTTTGTGCGCTGGCAGCCAACCGGCCCATGCCGGGAAATGGCGTAGGAAATGGAACACCAGAAAGCCCACGGTCATGTGCCAGATGCGCCCGCGTGGGGCCTCGTCCACCGACATGGCCTTGCAATGGTTGTCGCTGAGTTCTTCAAGCCGATCGAACAGGTCGCGGTTGAACGCGCGGTCACGGATCAACACGTTGGCCTCCAGGTTCATCGACAGGCTCAGCGGGTCGAGGTTGCTGGAGCCGACTGTGCTCCAGTCTTCGTCCACCAGCGCGACTTTGCCGTGCAGTGGCCGGTCGCAGTATTCGAAGATTTTCACCCCGGACTTGAGCAGGTAATCGTAAGTCATGCGCGCCGCGAGTTTGGCCACCAACATGTCCGGCTGTCCCTGCAGGATCAGGCGCACTTCTACGCCGCGGCGCGCGGCGTTGCGGATTTCGCGCAGCAACCTGTAGCCTGGGAAGAAGTAGGCGTTGGCAATGACCACGCGCCGCTGCGCCGTGCGCAGCGCCAGGCGGTAGACCTCTTCGATGTCGGTCGCGTGCTCGGCGTTATCGCGGTACACCAGTCGTACCTGACCGTCGTGATCGGTGACGGCCAATTCCGAACGCCGTTGTCGACGCCGTTGCCACCAGTATTTGGCGCGGGCCGGGCGACCGCATTGCAGCAGGGCAAAGTGGTGAATGTCGGCCACCGCCGGGCCTTGCACTTCAACCGAATAATCCTGCTTGGCTTCGGGGCCGAAATCGGCCAAATGATCGGCGGAGAAGTTGATCCCGCCAATGAACGCAATCGTCCCATCCACTACCACGATCTTGCGGTGCAGGCGTCGAAACCAGTTGGTGCGGATGCCCAGGCGCTTGGGTGCCGGGTCGAACATCTGTAAATGCACGCCAGCACCGCTCAGGGCGGAAAGATAATCGGCAGTCAGTTCTCCGCAGCCAAACCCGTCGAAGCTGGCAGTCACGCGGACACCCCGTTGTGCCGCCTCGATCAGCACCTCCTTCAATTCTTCACCGACTTTGTCCTCGAACACAATGAAGGTTTCCAGGAGGATTTCGGTGGTGGCCTGGCGCATCGCCTCGAATACTCTAGGGAAATAGGCTTCGCCATTTTCCAGCAGTTGGACCCGATTGTTGCCTTGCCAACCGTACTCGACGTCGACGGCTGCCGGCTCGCTAATGGGCGGTGCGGCAATGGTTCTTTCCAGCGTGTTTTTTTCCATCGACGGGATGCTCATAGCTCGATCTCCACCGACAACGGTGCGTGATCCGATAGGTGTGACCAGGGACGGTTCGCCAATACCTGCGGATAGCTGGCCTTGAGGTTACGTACGTAGATACGGTCCAGGCGCAAGGTCGGCAATCGCGCGGGGAAACTGCGCGCCGGCTTGCCGTGGTGCTCGGCGAACACTTCGCGCAGACCACAGGGCTGGAGCAGGGCATCGGCGCGTTGGCGCCAGTCGTTGAAATCACCGGCGACAATCACCGGGGCGTCGCCTGGCAACGACTCAAGGCGGCGGCCCAGTAACTTGAGTTGTTCATTGCGATGGGTTTCGCGCAAGCCAAGATGGACGCAAATGGCATGCACCTCCGGGCCCTCTCCCGGCAGGCGCAACACGCAATGCAAAATGCCGCGGTTCTCGTGTCCGCTGATGGACACGTCGAGGTTGTCGTGCCGAACGATCTGGAATTTCGACAGCAAGGCGTTGCCGTGATCACCTGCCGGATAGACCGCATTGCGTCCGTAGGCAAACTGCGGCCAGAGGGTGTCCGCGAGGAATTCGTACTGGGGCATCGCTGGCCAGTTGTCGTAGCGCTTGTGGTGATGCTCGTGGGTGCCGTGTACCTCCTGCAGAAACACCACGTCGGCGGAGACACTGCGCACCGCCTCGCGCAGTTCAGGCAGGATGAATCGCCGGTTCAACGCCGTGAAGCCCTTGTGGGTGTTGACCGTCAGTACGGTGAAACGATGCACCGTGGTATCGATGGTCGCCTGCTCGTCGGTGGTGCCAACCGGGTCGGAAACGCTCATGGCAGCACCCCTTCCGCAGCGGGCTCACCGGGGGCGGTGAGCAGCTCTTTGTCGAGGTCGAAGCGTGCCAGCAAACGGCGCGCATCGAAGGGCGCGCGGACCTTGATGTCGTTATCGAAGTAGCAGAAAACTTCTCGAGACTTTCGCACCCTGGGTTTGAGGCGAGGTGCGATCAGGTGGGGATCAGCCGGTTGCCGACCATGATGCCAGGCATCGATCCGGTCACCCCAACGCTTCAGTGCCTGAGGGGTGTAGCCACTGGCGTAGAGCTCTTCGGCACCGTGCAGGCGCAGGTACACGAAGTCGCTGGTGAGGTCTTCGCGATAGGGCCATTTACCGGCGGTGTCGGCAATCACCAGGGCCGTGTTGTAGCGTTTGAGCAGGCGGACAAATGCCGGATCGATGAAGCTGTCGTTGCGGATTTCCACGGCATGGCGCAAGGGCTTTTTCTTGCTTGTCTTAAGGCTGGCGTGGCCGTTCACATGGGCGTCGTGCTGGCGGGCAAGGGCAGCGGCCTGCTCCGTGTCGTGGGGCAATTGCTCGAGGAAGCTCTCGAACAGTGCGGCGTCGAATTTGAAGTTGGGCGGAAACTGCCAGAGAAACGGTCCGAGTTTTTCCTTGAGTTCCAGGACCCCGGAGGCGAAGAAGTTCGCCAGGGGTTTGTGGATGTCACGCAGACGCTTGATATGGGTGATGAAGCGCGGCGCCTTGACGCTGAACACAAAGTGCTCCGGGGTTTCGGCATACCACTGGGCATAGCGTTCTGGCCGCTGCAGGGCGTAGAACGACCCATTGATTTCGATGCTGTTGACTGCCCGTGAGGCGAATTGCAATTCGCGCCTCTGGGCCAGTCCCTTCGGGTAGAAATCCCCCCGCCAGGGCGTGTAGCGCCAACCTGAAATGCCGATGTGAATCGCCGCCATGTCGCCTCCCGTCTGACTGCCCCCTGATCTTTTGATGACTGCCAGAGGTTGACGAAAGTTTCGGTGGGACTACGGACGGTATGCATTTCATACATCACCGCAATACCCGTTGGGGCCGGTTTGCTGGCGATCGCGCTGGCGGCTTTTTCCTTGGGCACTAGACTGGTGGCGATTGTCGAGCCAATCGAGAAAAACACCCCGTGCGCCAGGCCGGTGACGATCCGCGACAGGATCAGCGAGTAGCCCGGCGCTTGGCATTTACCGGCCAACACCGAACTAGTCCGGCATTTCTCGATCAGTTCCTTACAGTCCTATCCAAAGGAGCGGATGCCTTGATCAGGCTCAAGACGGCGATATTAATGGGGGCGCTGTTGTTCTTCGGCAGCGAGGAACTGGAAGCAGCGGCGATACCGGGTGTGCCGGCAGCGGCCACCGCCGCCACACCGCCGGCACATCCTCAACCCTTGGTTCAGGGCGGCTTGCTGGGCGCCATCAGTTCAAGCATCGATGGCATCCAGGACAAGCTCAATTTCAACAAGGACCTGCTCGACGCCTGGCGTCTGCGCGCGGATCGTGCGGCCGATGAGGTGGATCAATTGGTCAATCGTCCATCGGCCCGCTCGAGTTGGAGCGTGGCGGCCGATTTCCTGCTGCTGACGGCGGTGTGGGCAGGTGTCTTCGGCTTGCTCTGGATGTTCGGCAAGTTCTTGACCGAACGCCTGTGCCGTCATCGCTTGCTGCTCAGTCGAGAGCGTGGGCAGGCATTGCTTGGGTATGTCTTGCCCTACAGCCTCCCCGCGGTGATCAGCCTGCCGTTGACGATCTATGCCAGCCAGTTCATGGCTTTGTCAGCGGGTCGGGCGCTGGCGTTGTGTTTTGCCTATGCCACCAGCAGTGGGGTGTTCGCGGCGTCGTTGGTGATGTCCCTGGTGGTGCTGTTCAATGTCGGGCACAAGCGCCGGGCGGTGCAGATCATTCGCCAGGACAGCCCGCGGCCGCTGTTCGCGATCGGCTTCCTGGTCGCCCTCAGCGACGCCTTGACCAGCCCGCAGATCGCCCATCAACTGGGTAACAACCTCACCAGCAGCATCGCCGTATTTACCGGGCTGGCGGCCTCGATTTCCTTTGGTTTGCTGGTGGTCCGCATGCGCCGTCCGGTCGCTCACGTTATCCGCATCCTGCCGCTGGCCCAGCGGCGGGCGCAGCCGGCGTTGCGCGAAACCCTGCGGATTTTTTCCGGGCTCTGGTATTGGCCGATCCTGTTGATGGTGCTGGTGTCTGTCATCAACTTGATCGGCATTGGCGATGACAACCAGCAAGTGTTGCGCAGCGCGCTGTTCACCACGGTGCTGCTGATCGCGACGGTGTTTCTCAGCACCACGTTGCATCACTTGTTCAAGTCCCGTAGCGAATCCGACGTGCGCCGCAGTGGCGCCTACAAAGAGCGCTTCCTGAGCCTCTCCCACGCGTTGTTGCGTATCGCCATGGCCATCGTGTTCATCGATATCCTCGGACGAATCTGGGGCGTGTCACTGTTCGATTTTGCGGTCAGCAACGCGGTGGGGCGGGCGATCAGTGACGCGTTGAGCCATATCGGCTTGATCTTCCTGGTGACGTGGATGGTCTGGGTCGTGCTGGACACGGCGATCCAGGAAGCCTTGAAACCCCCGCTCAACAAGCGCGGGGCACGCCAGCCTAGTACGCGGGTAAAGACGATCCTGCCGTTGCTGCGCAATGCGATCAAAATCATTTTGGTGGTGATCTGCGCTATCACCACCATGGCCAATCTGGGAATCAATGTTGCGCCGTTCCTGGCCGGTGCCGGGGTCATTGGCCTGGCCATCGGTTTCGGTTCCCAGCAACTGGTTCAAGATGTAATCACCGGGTTGTTCATCATCATTGAAGACACCCTGTCGATCGGCGACTGGGTGGTGCTCGATTCCGGGCATGCCGGCACGGTCGAAGGCCTGACCATTCGCACCCTGCGCCTGCGCGACGGCAAAGGGTTCGTGCATTCGGTGCCCTTTGGCCAGATCAAGGCCGTGACCAACCAATCGCGGCAATTTGCCTACGCGTTCTTCTCCGTGCAGTTCACCTATGACACCGATGTCGACAAGGCCATCGAACTGATTCGCGAAGCCGGGCATTCGATCAGCGACGACCCGTTCCTCAGGTACAACCTGCAAGGGCCGCTGGATGTGTTCGGCGTTGACAAGATGGACCTCAATGGCGTGGTCTTGACGGCACAATTTCGCACCGTGTCGGGAGGGCAGTATGCGGTGAGCCGTGCATTCAACCAGCGTTTGAAAAAGCTTGTGGATAACAGTCCCGAGGTGCATTTCGCGCAGACTTATCCACAGCAGGTCTTGATGCCGAGGCAGGCGGTGGAGCCTGTGCTTGATGGGGCGGCTGAGCCTGGGCATTCGGCGGTGATGATGCCGGATCGGCCTCGCCCCCAATAAATTTGTCGGTTGTGATGGCCCCTTCGCGGGCAAGCCCGCTCCCACAATGGATTTATGTACACCGGTCCAATGTGGGAGCGGGCTTGCCCGCGAAGGGGCCGGATGAGACAACATCAATGCCGGATAAGCTTGCTCTGCACTTCAGCCATAGCCCGTTGATCCAGCTCCAGCCAAAAACACGGCTTGCCAGCGATCTGCGCAGCCACCGGCAAACCATCGCGATACACCAGTCGATTACTCGCCAGCGCCGGCACTTTCGCACCGGGCAGCAGGGTGCCGGCGAGGTTCAGCGGATCGACCCCGCAGACTGCGATCAAGCTGCCGTCGTGGGGTCGACGCCGTACTTCGCGCAGCAGTGGAATAGCCTCCGGCAGTGCGAACTGTTCACCCGCCAATCCACTGACAAAACGCCCGCCCCGAATCTCGCCCCGCGCTTCCAGCCGATGGAAGGTGCGCAGCAATTCCCGCCAGCTCGGCAGCCAATCGGCCTCACGTTCGAGCAATCGCCAGAACACCACACCGTAGCGGCGCAACAAGGTCATGGCGATGTGTTCCAGGGTCTCTGCGGGTGTTGGCGTCGGTCGCGGATTATCCACCACTGGCGCGGCAGTCCCACGACGCAACAGTGCCCAGCGCCCGGCATCGTCCATGCCGCCGATAAAGGCCCCGCGCCCGCGCCGGCTACTACGCTGCTGGCGCTTGCTGGCCGGGGTGATCAGTGCGCGCAGGCCGGCAAAGCTGTCGGCGTTGACCAACCCGGCACCGACCAGTTCCTGCAGGGCGATTTCCAGTTCCGTGCGCAACAGGTGGGCTTCATGAATCAGCTCATCGAAAAACAGCGCGCCGTGCTGGCTGAGGACGGCGTGAACCTTCTGTGTCTTGGGCGACAGTTCGCCGACCGGCGTCTGTTCGGTCAAGTCGCTCCAGAGACCGACCCGCTGACGCGGCAACAACACGATCGGCGTACTGCGCAGCGCGGTGCCGGTGCTGCGGTTGCGTGGGGTCAACCGGGTCCAGACCAGCTTGCCGCTACGGCAGGCATCATCGAGCCAGGTGGGCGAATAGTCCTTGAGCCTCGCGGGCAGCAGGTCGCTGTCCCAGGCCGAAGCTGCAGCGGGGTAGCCTTCGAACTGAGCACTGATGGCCGATAACATCGAGCTGCCCTGGCCTCGGGTGGCGTTGGACAGGTGCTGCCAGTCGAACAGAAATCGCATGAAATCCTGCAAGGCCACGGGCTCGATTTCCCGGCGCAGGCGCTTGACCGTATAGCGGTGAATCCGTGCCAGCAGGTGTCGCTCGCACCACTCATCTTCAGTGCTGCCCGGAGTGAACCGGCCGCGCAGCACGTAGCCTTCGTGTTCGAGTAGCGCCAGCGCCCGAGTGACGTGTGTCGCTGGCAATTGGAGCGGCTCGGCGATCGCCTGCAGCGGCAATGGACCAAACGCGCTGAGCCGTGCGCGAATCACTTCAAGCACCGCGTCGTCCACTTCCCAGTGCTCATCGAACCCCGGCAACGCTTCCAGCGCTGGCATCAAGACAGCCTGTGGATAAATGGCCCGCAGGCAGGTCAGTCGTTCCCGCGCCAACCAAAGTGAATGGCTGATGCGGCAGGCGCGGCCGCTGTCGGCCAGGGTGTCCAGCCAATCGAGCCATGGGGCGTTGGCGCTGGCCTCGGCCTCGGTGATGCACGCCAGGCTCATCAACGCCTCGTGCATTTCATCCACACCGCTGGGTGTCGGCCAGGCTTCTTCGCGCACGGCAGCAATCGCCTCGACATCCAACGCACCAAGGTCATCGGTTGATTCTGGCTCGCTCCAGCGTCGATTGATAACGGCTTGTGTGCGGCGCTCTTCCAGTGGCGCGTCGTCAAGAAAAGTGTAGGGCCGGGCGCTGAGTATTTCCGCCGCCAGCGGCGAGGGTGCCGGCAGGTCTCGGCTGATCAGGCGGACCTCACCGCGCTCCATGCGCCGCAACAGCGCCAGCCAGCCTTCACTGTCCATGGCGTCGTGCAGGCAATCATCGAGGGTTTGTTCCACCAGCGGATGGTCGGGGACTTCCCGTTCGCCGACCAGGTTTTCCACGCAGGCAATCTGATCGGGAAACACGCTGGCGATCAGGTCTTCACTTTTCATGCGCTGGATCTGCGGCGCGACCTTGCGCCCGCCGGTATAGCGCGGCAACGCCAGTGCCACGCCGGCATTCCAGCGCCAGCGCACACCGAACAGCGGCGCGTCGAGCACGGCCTGGATCAGAATGTGTTGCGCGCTGTTGCTGTGCAGATAGTGCCAGACCTCATCGAGTTCAAAGCTGTGGCTGGTGGACAACGACAAGACGATGGCGTCCTCGCTGGCGGCCGCCTGCAATTCGAAATTGAAGGTGCGGCAAAAACGATTGCGTAGGGCCAAGCCCCACGCGCGATTGATGCGGCTGCCGAACGGGCTGTGGATGATCAGTTGCGTGCCGCCCGACTCATCGAAAAACCGCTCCATCAGCAGCGTGTCTTGGGAGGGCAGGGCGCCGAGGGACTGGCGCGCACGGGCGAGGTATTCGACCAGTTGTTCGGCGCTGGCCAGGTTCAGGCCGAGGTTGTCGGTCAACCAATCGAGGCTTGGCTGCAAATTGCCCGGCGTGGCGCCCAAGAGCTCATCGAGTCGGGCCTGCAGGCGCGCTACGGCAAACGACAGTTCAGCACTGCGCCCCGGGGCTTCGCCAAGCCAGAACGGGATCGTCGGCGGCTGGCCCTGAGCGTCTTCGACCCGGACCTTGCCGGTTTCGACCCGCAGGATCCGGTACGAGGTATTGCCCAACTGGAACACATCGCCAGCGATGCTCTCCACGGCGAAATCTTCGTTGACGCTGCCGATATTCAGCGCTTGCGGCTCCAGCAATACGGCGTAGTCGGCGTTGTCCGGAATCGTCCCGCCGCTGGTCACGGCCGTCAGTTTGGCGCCGCGACGACCACGCAGGGTACGGTTCACGGCGTCGCGGTGCAGATAGGCGCTGCGAATACCCTGACGCCCGTTGTAACCCTCGGCAAGCATGCGCAGCAGCGCCTGATAATGTTTTTCGTCGAGCGCGGCATAGGGCGAGGCCTGCCGGAACAACGCCAGCAAGGCGTCCTCTGGCCATTCCTGGCAACTGACTTCGGCGATGATCTGTTGCGCCAGGACATCCAGCGGTGCCTCGGGGATCAGCAGGGTGTCGAGCTCGCCCCGGCGCACGCAGTCGAGCAGCGCGACGCATTCAATCAGGTCGTCGCGGGTGGTCGCGAACAAACGACCCTTAGGCGTGCCGCCGACCTGGTGTCCGGAGCGTCCAACCCTTTGCAAAAAGCCGGCAATCGAGCGCGGCGAGGCGATCTGGCACACCAGGTCGACGTCGCCAATGTCGATGCCCAATTCCAGCGACGCGGTGGCGATCAACACTTGCAGCTCGCCGCGCTTGAGCCGCTGTTCGGCGTCCAGGCGAAACTCCTTGGCCAGGCTGCCGTGGTGGGCGGCCACGGCGTCCTTGCCCAAGCGTTCGCTCAGGTGCCGACTCAGGCGTTCGGCCAGGCGCCGCGTATTGACGAACACCAGCGTAGTGCGGTGCTCGCGGGCCAGGGCGGCCAGACGGTCATAGACCAGTTCCCAGACATCGTTCGCCATCACCGCCGACAGCGGCACGGGTGGAACCTCGATGCCCAGATCTCGTGGGCGGGCATGGCCGATGTCGATGATTTCGCAGTCCCGATCGCGGCCGACCAGAAAGCGCGATACCGCTTCTATGGGTTTTTGCGTGGCCGACAGGCCGATGCGCACCAGCGGTTCGGCGCACAACGCCTGCAAGCGTTCCAGGCTCAGGGCCAGGTGGCTGCCGCGCTTGCTGGCGGCGATGGCGTGGATTTCGTCGACGATCACCGTGCGTGCGGTGCCGAGCATTTTTCGGCCTGAGTCGGAGCCGAGCAGCACGTACAGCGATTCCGGGGTGGTGACCAGAATGTGCGGCGCGGTCTTGCGCATCGCCGAGCGGTCTTTTTGCGGTGTATCGCCGGTGCGCACGGCGGTGCTGATGCGCAACTCGGGCAGGCCCATCACCCTCAACTGTTCGCTGATACCGGCCAACGGGTTTTGCAGGTTGATCTGGATGTCGTTGGACAGCGCCTTGAGCGGCGAAACGTAGACCACCAGGGTTTCGTCAGGCAAGCCTTCGAGGGTTTCCAGGCCACGGTGGACCAGCTCGTCGATCACGGCGAGGAAGGCGGTGAGGGTCTTGCCGGAACCGGTGGGTGCGGCAATCAGGGTCGAGCGGCGCTGGCGGATCAGCGGCCACGCCCGTGCCTGGGCGGCGGTGACCGTCGCGAAAGTCTTGCTGAACCAGGCGCTGACGGCGGGGTGGAAGCCGGCCAGGGCACTGTCTGCGGGGATGGGCAGGTTCATGGTCTGATTTATGCGGGTGACTCAGTGAAGATGCAAGTACCGCTCAAGACCTTTGCTGGCCTTTAGGGCCCCTTCGCGAGCAGGCTCGCTCCCACATTGGGCCGGTGTACACAATTTCATTGTGGGAGCGAGCCTGCTCGCGAAGAGGCCAGTAGCTGCACTACAAATCCCGGACATCTACACTTTACGGATGACGGTTGCGCACTAAACCCGCAAAATGCAACGATTCCGGCAACTATCGACGACATTGCCCGCGGGCGCCGTCGATTAAGCCATCGTTCCAATCAGACTGGGCCTGCTGACTCTATGCGAATGCGCCTTATGTTACTGGGCGGCGGAAATGCCCTTGGGCAGGCGCTGATTCGCCTCGGTGCGGAGGAAGACATCGGTTTCCTCGCCCCCCGCCCACCTCAAGACGGCTGGGATGCCGCGAGCCTGACGCAACTGCTCGACGACACCCGTCCGGACGCGTTGATCAACCTCGCCTACTACTTTGACTGGTTCCAGGCGGAGGCGGTCAGCGAACAGCGCCTGGCCGGGCAGGAGCGGGCGATCGAGCGCCTGGCCGAACTGTGCCAGCATCACAACATCGTCTTGCTGCAACCCTCGAGTTATCGCGTGTTCGACGGCTCCCGGGCGACAGCCTACAGCGAAAAAGACGAGCCGCAGCCGCTGGGCCTGCGTGGCCAGGCGTTGTGGCGAATCGAACAAAGCGTGCGCGCCACCTGCCCGCAACACGTGCTGTTGCGTTTCGGTTGGCTGCTCGATGACAGTCCCGACGGCACCCTCGGGCGCTTCCTCAGCCGCGCCGAGCAGTCACAGGAGCTGTTGATGGCCGACGATCGCCGTGGCAATCCGACACCGGTGGACGACGCGGCCCGCGTGATCATTTCGGTGCTCAAGCAACTGGACTGTGGCGCGCCGCTTTGGGGCACCTACCACTACGCCGGGCATGAGGCGACCACGCCACTAGCCTTGGGGCAGGCGATTCTCACCGAAGCACGCGCCCTGCATCCGCTGGCCGTCGAAGCTCCGACCGCCCAGGCTCACGCCGCGCGACCGGACGCCGCCGAAGAACCGCAGCACGCGGTACTGGCCTGCAAGAAAATTCTGCACACCTTCGGAATCAAGCCGCGCGCCTGGCGTGCGGCCCTTCCGGGTCTTTTGGACAGGTTCTATCGTCATGGCTGATCGCCCCGTTTTGATTACCGGAGGGGCCGGTTTCATCGGCTCCCATCTCACCGATGCCTTGCTCGCCAAGGGCTATTCGGTTCGGATTCTCGATGATCTGTCTTCCGGTAAACGCAGCAACCTGCCGCTGGACAATCCCAAGGTCGAGCTGATTGTCGGCGACGTGGCCGATGCCGCCCTGGTCGCCCGTGCGATGGCCGGTTGCGGTGCCGTGGCGCACCTGGCGGCAGTGGCATCGGTACAGGCGTCGGTGGACGATCCGGTGAAGACCCACCAGAGCAACTTCATCGGCTCGCTAAATGTTTGCGAAGCCATGCGCCAGTCCGGGGTCAAGCGCGTGCTTTTTGCCTCCAGTGCCGCGGTGTATGGCAACAATGGCGAAGGCGAGTCGATCGGTGAAGACACGCCCAAGGCACCGTTGACGCCCTACGCATCGGACAAGCTGGCGAGCGAGCAATACTTCGATTTCTACCGGCGCGAGCATGGGCTGGAACCGGTGATTTTTCGCTTCTTCAACATCTTCGGCCCGCGCCAGGATCCGTCCTCGCCGTATTCCGGGGTGATCAGCATTTTCAGCGAGCGCGCACAGAAAGGCCTGCCGATCACCGTGTTTGGCGACGGTGAGCAAACGCGGGATTTTCTCTACGTCGAAGACCTGGTCGATTTGCTGGTGCAGGCTATCGAGAAACCCCAGGTGGAAGACGGCGCGGTAAACGTCGGCTGGAACCAGGCGACGAGTCTCAAGCAAATGCTTGCAGCCCTCGAGGTGGTCGTTGGCAAGCTGCCCCCGGTGAGCTACGCCCCGGCACGCTCCGGCGATATTCGTCATTCACGGGCCAACAACCAGCGTTTGCTGGAACGCTTCAGAGCGCCCGAGCCGACGCCGTTGAGTGTCGGGTTGGCGCGGTTGCTGGGACAATAGAAAAAGGCGCCGGTTGAGGCGCCTTTTTTGTTGCCGATCGTTCTCACGCTCTGCTTGGGAATGCCTCAATGGACGCTCTGCGTCTGCTCTTGGGACGCGGAGCGTCCCTGGCTGCATCCCACGCTGAGCGGGGGAACGATCATCACCACCACGTGAATGTTTAGAACTTGTAACCCAGGCCGACCATGTAGATAAACGGATCCGCATCCACGTTCACCCGTGCCCGGGTGCCCGGCGCGATGGCGTTGTTTTCCACGGTCGCACGCGTGTCGATGTCGATGTAGCGCATCTGCGCGTTGAACAGGATGTTGTCAGTCAGCATGTAATCGGCACCTACCTGCCAGGCCACGCCCCAGGAGTTTTCGGTCTTGAAGTTGCTGAAACCATTGGCGCGCGCTTCGCTGCTCAGGTGTTCGTCATACATCCAGGTGTAGTTGACGCCTGCACCGACATAGGGCTGGAACGCGGACTTGGGGTCGAGCGGGTAGTACACCAGGCTCAAGGTCGGCGGCAGTTGATTAAAACTGCCGAGTTTGCCGTTGGCTGCGCTCAGGGCAGTGCCCTTGAGTTTTACGTCATGCTCGAACGGCGTGGCCGCCAGCAATTCGATGCCAAGGTGATCGGTGATCATATAGGCGAAGTTAAGGCCCAGTTGTGTGTCGCTGCTCAGCGTCGCCTCGCCGCCCAGGTCGGCACCGCTCAATGGGCCCTGATCGACCTTGACGCTGGAACTGTCGGTATTCGGATCGACGGTGATCGCGCCTGCACGCAAGAGGATGTCGCCTTTTTCGTGAGCGTGGGCGAGCGGGGCCGCGAGCGCGAGGGCAAACAGCGAGGCGCCGAGCAAGGACTTGTTCATGGGGGCTCCAGAGGACGTTAAAAATGTTCGATGTCCAATGGTAAGTCGGCTAACGATTTGGTCTTTTGATGCAGCTCAATGAAAGTGAGATGAGATTGTTTTTTGGGGAACCTGTGAGGGCCTCTTCGCGGGCAAGCCTCGCGCCTATGGCAATTCATACAGGTAAATCTTGTCCGCCTCCATCTGGTAACCGGCATCCGCCAACTCGCTGGTGGACGCTTTTACCTGCAACGCACCTTCGATCCAGTACGGCTGATACAGCTCGTCGAGCTTCACGCCCACTTCGCTTTTGACATGCACGATCTGGTTCGACGGCGGTGGCGGTACGTGAATACAGGCGCCGAAATACGGCACCAGCAGAAACTCCGTGGTGCGACCTTCTTCACTCACTTCCAGCGGCACGATGTAGCCCGGCAAGCGAATGTTCTGCCCGTCGAGGGCCTTGACCACCGGCGCGTTGGGCATGTCCTGCTTCGCGGCCGGTGCCGATTCGGCAGCCAGTGCATCGCTCATCTTCGACAGGTCATGCAGCGGCGTCATGTTCGGCACTTCCGCGGCCGCATCCGGCGGGATCATTTCCGACCAGGTCAGCTCTTTCGGCGCAGCCGCCCACAATGGCAGGGCGACCAGCATCAACAGCGCAAAGACAGCGCGGGGCATTTCAACATCCTCATAAACGAATCGACAGGCCATCGGCCAGGGATTGGCGATAGGCGCGCCAGGCAGGCACGCTGCCCATCAGCAACGCAGCGATCAGGATGCCACCGAGTAGCGTCCATTCATATTCACTTGGCCATGCCAGTGGCAGAAACAGGCCGTAATTGGCTTGCACGTAACCCTGTGCCGCAGCGATGCCGATGTAAAGCAGCGCCACGCCGGCAACCACACCGGCCAGCGCCAAGGCAAACGCTTCCAGTACCAGCAGCGTCGCGACATGCCAAGGTCGCGCACCTACCGAACGCAGGATCGCCATCTCCCGGCGGCGTTCGTTGAGGCTGGTAAGAATCGCCGTGAGCATGCCGATCAACCCGGTCAACACCACGAACAGCGACACCACGAACAAGGCTTTTTCCGCGGTGCTCATCAAGCTCCACAACTCTTGCAGCGCAACGCCCGGCAAGATCGCCAGCATCGGTTCGCCGCGGAATTCGTTGATTTCGCGCTGCAAGGCAAAGGTTGAAATCTTGCTGTTCAGGCCGAGCATGAATGCGGTGATCGCTTGGGGCGTCAGGTCCATGTTGCGCGCCTGATCGGCGCTGATCCGCCCGTTGCCCCGGGCCGGCACACCGTTGTGCCAATCAACGTGAATGGCCTCCATACCGCCGAGGCTGATGTGCAGTGTGCGGTCCACCGGGGTGCCAGTACGCTTGAGAATGCCGACCACGGTGAAGGGCTTGTCGTCATGCTTGACCAGGCTGATCACGGCCACACCGTGGGCCAGCACCAGCTTGTCGCCGAGTTTGTAGTGCAATGCGTCGGCCACTTCGGCACCGAGCACCACTTCGAACGGATCGGTGGCGAAGGCACGGCCATCGGCCAGTTCCAGGTGTTGCTGGCGGCCGTACTGGTAGTGTTCGAAGTACGCCTCGGTGGTGCCCATCACCCGATAACCGCGATGGGAGTCGCCGAGTGACATCGGGATGGCCCACTTCACTTTCGGGTTGTTGGCGAAGTGTTCGAAGCTGTCCCAGCGGATATTGTTGGTGGCGTTGCCGATGCGGAACACTGAGTACAGCAGCAGGTTGACCGAGCCGGAACGTGCGCCGACGATCAGGTCGGTGCCGCTGATGGTGCTGGCGAAACTGGCCTTGGCCTCGGTGCGCACCCGTTCCACAGCCAGCAGCAGGCACACCGACAGGGCAATGGCGAACGCGGTGAGGATCGCGGTGAAACGGCGGTTTGACAGGCTGGCCATGGCTAGACGAAACAGATACATCTCAAACCTCGAAAGACGTGGCGGCGCGATTGAGTTCGGCCAGCGACAGGTGGCGGTCGAACAGCGGCGCCAGGCTCTGGTCATGGCTGACGAACAACAGGCTCGACCCGGCTTCGCGGCATTCGGCGAACAGCAGGCGAATGAAGTTCTCCCGGGCGTCGTAGTCGAGGGCCGAGGTCGGCTCATCGGCGATCACCAGTTCCGGTTGACCGATCAGCGCGCGCGCGGCGGCCACTCGTTGTTGCTGGCCGATGGACAGGGAGTCGGCGCGGCGAGCGAGGATGTTGTCGTCCTTCAAACCCAAATGCGCGAGCAGGGTGGCGGCGGCCTGATCGATGCTGCCGTGGCGCTGTTTTGCCCGCTCGGCGCGCAGTTTGGAGAAGTGGCAGGGCAGTTCGACGTTCTCGCGCACTGACAGAAACGGCAGCAGGTTGAACTGCTGGAAAATGTAGCCGGTGTGATCGACGCGAAAGTGATCGCGGGCGCCGGCAGAGAGTGCCGTCAGCTCCTGGCCGAGCAGGCGAATGCTGCCGCGATCGGGCTTTTGCACACCGCCGAGCAGGCCGAGCAGGGTGGTCTTGCCGCTGCCGCTGGGGCCCTTGAGGAACAGGGTTTCCCCCGGTTCCAGGCGAAACGCCGGGATATCCAGCAATGGCGGATGACCGGGCCAGCTGAAGCCCAGGTCGGACAGTTCGATGAGTGCTTGGGTCATGGCGCCGATTTCATGAATGTTGATTAACCTGTGGGAGCGGGCTTGCTCGCGAAGGGGGGAGTGTCAGTCGACATCTATGTTGCATGACACACTGCCTTCGCGAGCAAGCCCGCTCCCACATTGGTTTTGCAGTGAATTCAGAATTTGAGGGCGGCAGCCTTTGCCGTCACTTCAACCCCTTGCTGCCCGCTCGGGCCGATCAGTTGTACCTGAATTTTCTGGGTCGCCGGGAATGTGTTGAAGATATTCGCCAGGTCCAGGTTTTTCAGCGCAGCGGGTGTAGTGCAGGTGAACTGGTAGCGGGCGTGGATTTCGCTGTGATCGTGGTGATGCTCGTCCTTGGCATCTTTGTCGTGATCGTCGTCGGCGTCCGGCTTGTCACCGAAGAGGGGGCTTTGCAGTTTCTGAGAAGCCACCCCACAACCGGCTGCTGTCGGCAGGTTGAACAGCGTCAAGGGTTTTTCAAGCTGACTGCGGACTGCGGCGACCTTGGCCTTGTCAGCGTCGGTGGCGGCGGCATGCTCGAATCCCACCAGATTCATCGCCGGACTTTCCAGCTCCAGCTCCAGGGTCTGGCCGTCCAGCACCGCGTTCAGGCGCCCGACGCCGTGCTCGTGGGCGCCAAGGCTGCCGTGCTCATGGTCGTGATCATGTTCGTCGGCGGCATGGGCCACAGCCAGCGGCAACATGGCAAACGGCAGGGCGAGAAGCAGGCGGCGCATGGCGAGTCTCCGAAAGACAAGATGAAAAAAATGTTATGTGATCTTATAACGTTTGTGCGCGGATTGTGACTGCCAGCTTGGCGTTGCACAAGCCCCATGGGAGCATGGGCATGAAGAAATGTTCGGGAGCTGACTCATGTTGCGAATTCGCGGAAACATCGGCGACTGGCCGGTGGATTTGACGCTGGAGATGGATGACGCCGATTGGGCGCGGCTGGGGGCGCAACTGCAGGTAGAAAAAACCGAAGTCAGTGCACCAGCGGCGAAACCGCTGAATCAAGACGATGCGCTGTGGCAGGTTGCCAGGGATTTGCTGCGCAAGGCCGGGCAATTGAGCGGGCCGGACTTGCTCGATCAACTGGAAGGGCTGGCCGGCAGTGCGGCGGCGGGCAAGCGCCTGTTGGTGCGCTTGCGTCATAGTGCGGATGTAAAAGTCGAGAGCGGCGGCGATACGCCGATTTATCGCTGGCTGTAGGAGCGAGCATGCTCGCGATGGACGTAATGCTTGGCGCGTTTCTACAGACAGCACGCGTCATCGTTGACGTCCATCGCGAGCATGCTCGCTCCTACAGGACGGGGCTGTTAATACAGTGCAGCAAAGAGCTTGCGGCGGTAGGTCGTCACTAACGGATGATCGTTACCCAGCAGTTCGAACACCTGCAGCAAGGTCTTGTGCGGCAAACCTTCGCTGTAGCTGCGGTTGCGGATGAACAACTTGAGCAGGCCATCCAGCGCCGCGTCGTACTGCTGGCGCGCCAGTTGTTGCACGGCCAACTGGTAGACCGCTTCATCGTCCTGTGGGTTTTTTGCCAGGCGCGCTTTAAGGTCGGCGGCATCCGGCAAATCCTTGGCCTGGCCGAGGAACTTGATCTGCGCCTTGGCGCCGGCCAGGGCGGCCTTGTGCTCATCGCTCTTGACCGCGTCGAGTACGGCTTGCGCCTCGCCCAGCTCACCGCGCTCGGTGAGGCAGCGGGCGTAAAGAATCAGCGCCTTGGCATTGGTGTTGTCTTCGCCCAGCAGCACTTTCAGCAGGGCTTCCGCATCGGCGAAGCGGCTGTCATCGAACAAGGCCTGGGCCTGTTCGAACGGATCGGCGGCCGCCGGTGGCGGCATTTGTACATGGGGCTCGAGCAGCGCCCGCACGGCCGACTCCGGCTGCGCACCGGCAAAACCATCGACCGGCTGGCCATCCTTGAACAGCACCACGGTCGGCAGGCTACGAATACCGAAGCGGGCGACGATGTCCTGTTCGAGGTCGCAGTTGACCTTGGCCAGCAGCAGTTCGCCCTGATAGCTCTCGGCAATGGTCTGCAGCATCGGCATCAGGACCTTGCAGGGGGCACACCATTCGGCCCAGAAATCCACCAGCACCGGTTTGTGAAAGGAGTTCTCGATCACCGACTGGTCGAAATCGGCAGTCGTGGCGTCGAAGATGTACGGCGTTTGCTGACTCATGGGGGATCTCTTGGAAGCGTGAATGTGCTCACTATAAGGGCTGGCGCAAAAGATCGCAGCCTTCGGCAGCTCCTACAGGATCGGGTTTACACACGGTCAATGTAGGAGCTGCCGAAGGCTGCGATCTTTTAACGGTTTGCGTGGTAGAGGCTCACATGCCGAAACTCTTCGGGTTCACACAGGTCCGGCAAGGTCATGGCCTCCAGCATTTCGATGCGCCGGTACAGCGGATGACGAAAATCGCGCACCCGCGAGTCCGCCACCAGCGCTTCGCGGCCACGACTGAGGAACTCATCGAGCAGCGGCAAATTCGCCCGGTCGTACAGCACATCCGCCACCAGGATCAGGTCAAAACGGTCGTCTTCGGCGAAAAAGTCCGTCGAGTAAGTGAGCGCTACGTCATTGAGTTCGGCATTCGCCCGACAGGCGGCAATCGCCAGCGGGTCAAGGTCGCAGGCCACTACTTCCAGCGCCCCCGCCTTGACCGCGGCAATCCCCGCGACCCCGGAGCCGGCACCGAAATCCAACACCCTTTTGCCTTCGACCCAATGCCGGTTCTGCGCCAGATACCGAGCCACGGCCAGACCGCTGGCCCAGCAAAAACTCCAGTACGGCGGCTCATGCAGAATGCGGCGGGTCTCTTCCGGGCTGAAGGCGCGGTCCATGTTGTCGCCATCGATCAGCCACAGCTTCAGATCAGTCTCCGGCAGCCCACAGGCGACCAGTCGCGCATCGCCGAGCAATTCACCCAACGCCTGTTGCAGGTCCAGCGGCGTCTTCATGGCGCTTTGACAAATTGCAGCTGGCCCAGCGCCTGGGTGGTCGGCTGATAGATCCGCTGTGACGGCAGGTGCAGGATCAGTTGGCCGGACTGGCTGGCGCGGCCGCGCAGTTCAACGCGGGCACCGGCCGGGAACGATTCTGGATTGAAGCGCAGATGAAACGGCAATGCCTGGTTGGTGCCGATCAGGTTGGAACTGGCGAGCAATTGTTGCGGACGGTCCTTGTCGTCGATCACCAGCAGGGCCAGCTCGACTTCGGCGCCATCCGGGATGCCTTGCAGGGTGCCGCTCAATTCACGTTGATGGGCCGGCAAAGGACCGACGTTGGCCGACTCTCGGGCTTTTTTCTGCGCTTGTTGTGGCGCCGGGCCAGGCGTTGGCGGCTGGGGGGCATCGCTGCTGCAAGCCACCAACAGGCTGAAAAGGCTGAGCAAAACGAGCGGACGTAACGGCATTGGCAGCTCCGGAAGGGTGAAATCCATGGATCCAGTGATCATCCCGTCTGTATACCGCAAACCCTATGTCTTGTCTTGCCACCCGGATGCGCTACCATGGCCCTCCCTTTTTTTGTTGCCTGCCACCATGCACTGTCCCTTCTGCGGTGCCAACGACACCAAGGTCATCGACTCGCGTCTGGTCGCCGAGGGCGAACAGGTACGCCGCCGGCGCGAATGCCTGGCCTGCGGCGAACGTTTCACGACGTTCGAAACCGCTGAACTGGTGTTGCCGCGCCTGATCAAAACCGACGGCAGTCGCCAGCCGTTCGACGAAGAAAAACTCCGCGCCGGCATGCAGCGTGCGTTGGAGAAGCGCCCGGTGAGTGTCGAGCGCCTCGAATCGTCGCTGGTGCACATCAAACACAAACTGCGCGCCACTGGCGAACGCGAGGTCAAGTCCCTCGTGGTCGGTGAGCTGGTGATGGCCGAGCTGCAAAAGCTCGACGAAGTCGCCTACATCCGCTTCGCCTCGGTGTATCGCCGCTTCCAGGACCTCAATGAGTTCCGCGAAGAAATCGATCGCCTGGCCCGGGAACCGGTGAAAGAATGACCACGCCAGCAGAACTTGCCATCCTCGACGCCCATTACATGGCCCGCGCGCTGGAACTCGCGCGCAAAGGGCATTACACGACACACCCCAACCCGAGGGTCGGCTGCGTGATCGTGCGTGACGGGCAGATCGTCGGCGAAGGCTGGCACGAGCGCGCCGGTGAACCCCACGCCGAAGTCCACGCCTTGCGTGCCGCCGGTGAGCTGGCCCGTGGCGCCACCGCCTACGTGACCCTCGAACCCTGCAGTCACCACGGTCGCACGCCTCCGTGCGCCGATGCGTTGGTGAACGCCGGTGTGGCGCGGGTCGTGGCGGCGATGCAGGACCCGAACCCGGAAGTGGCCGGACGTGGCCTGCAACGCCTGGCCCAGGCCGGCATCGCCACTGAAAGCGGTGTGCTGGAAGGTGAGGCGCGCAAGCTCAATCAGGGCTTCCTCAAGCGCATGGAACATGGCTTGCCGTTCGTGCGGGTCAAGTTGGCCATGAGCCTGGACGGTCGCACGGCGATGGAAGGCGGCGAAAGCCAATGGATCACCGGGCCCGCGGCACGTTCGGCGGTACAACGCCTGCGTGCCCAGGCCAGTGTGGTGCTGACCGGTGCCGACACCGTGCTGGCAGACAACGCCCGCTTGACCGTGCGCGCCAATGAGCTGGGCCTGGATGCCGATCAAACCGCTTTGGTCATGAGCCGTCCGCCGCTACGCGTACTGGTCGACGGGCGTCTGCGCGTACCGTTGGATGCCCCGTTCTTCAAGGCCGGCCCGGCGCTGGTCGCCACCTGTGTAGCGGTGGAAGAGCAATACGCCAATGGTCCGGAATGCTTGATCGTGCCGGGCTACGACGGTCAGGTCGATCTGCGTCAGCTACTGGTCGAACTCGCCCACCGTGGCGTCAACGAGGTGCTGGTGGAGGCCGGTCCACGGCTGGCCGGTGCTTTCGCTCAACTCGGTTTGGTGGATGAGTTCCAGATTTTCATTGCCGGCAAGTTCTTGGGCTCTTCGGCACGACCGCTGCTGGACTGGCCGCTCGCGCAGATGAAGGATGCACCCGAGCTCAAAATCACCGAAATTCGCGCGGTGGGCGATGACTGGCGAGTCACCGCCATTCCTTCACCGGCAGCGAGCGTATAATTTCCGGCCATCGCTATAGCGCTGGCTCTGTTCTCGAGGAGAACCCCATGTTCACCGGCATCATCGAATCCATCGGCAGTATTCGTGCATTGACCCCAAAAGGCGGAGATGTGCGGGTGCATGTAGAAACCGGCAAGCTCGACCTGAGCGACGTCAAACTGGGCGACAGCATCGCGGTCAACGGCGTATGCCTGACCGCCGTTGAACTGCCGGGCAACGGCTTTGCAGCTGACGTCAGTCGCGAAACCCTCGACTGCACCGCCATGAATGACCTCAAGAGCGGCAGCCCGGTCAATCTGGAAAAAGCCCTGACTCCGACTACACGCCTGGGCGGGCACCTGGTCAGTGGCCACGTCGACGGCGTGGGCGAAGTCGTTGCCCGTACCGAGAACGCGCGTGCCGTGGAGTTCCGCATCCGCGCGCCGAAGGACTTGGCCAAGTACATCGCCCATAAAGGCTCGATCACCGTCGACGGCACCAGCCTGACCGTGAACGCGGTCGATGGCGCCGAGTTCCTGCTGACGATCATTCCGCACACCCTGAGCGAAACCATCATGGCGTCGTACCAGCCAGGTCGCCGGGTGAACCTGGAAGTGGACTTGCTGGCCCGTTACCTGGAGCGTCTGCTGCTGGGCGACAAGGCCGCTGAGCCAACTACCGGCAGCAACATTACCGAAAGCTTTCTCGCCGCCAACGGCTACCTCAAATCCTGAAACTCAATTTCTAAAAGAATGGGGGTGCCTTGTGGCGCTCAATAGCATCGAAGAACTGGTTGAAGACATCCGCCAAGGCAAGATGGTCATCCTCATGGATGACGAAGACCGCGAGAACGAAGGCGACCTGATCATGGCCGCCGAGTGCTGTCAGGCCGAACACATCAACTTCATGGCCAAGCACGCCCGTGGCCTGATCTGCATGCCGATGACCCGCGAGCGCTGTGAACTGCTCAAGCTGCCACTGATGGCCCCACGCAACGGCTCCGGTTTCGGCACCAAGTTCACCGTATCGATCGAAGCGGCCACAGGCGTCACCACCGGCATCTCTGCCGCCGACCGTGCGCGCACCGTGCAAGCGGCTGCCGCCCGTGATGCCAAGGCTGAAGACATCGTCAGCCCCGGCCACATTTTCCCGCTGATGGCCCAGGCCGGCGGCACCCTGGCCCGCGCCGGCCACACTGAAGCCGCGTGCGATCTGGCGCGCATGGCCGGTTTCGAGCCGAGCGGGGTGATCTGCGAAGTGATGAACGACGACGGCACCATGTCCCGTCGTGCCGAACTGGAAGCCTTTGCGGCTGAACACAATATCAAGATCGGCACCATCGCCGACCTGATTCACTACCGGATGATCCACGAACGTACCGTTCAGCGGATTGCCGAGCAGCCTCTGGACAGCGAACTGGGCCAATTCAACCTGGTGACCTATCGTGATTCCGTGGAAGGTGACGTGCACATGGCCCTGACCTTGGGCAATGTCTGCGCCGAAGAACCGACCCTGGTGCGCGTGCACAATATGGACCCGCTGCGCGACCTGCTGATGGTCAAGCAGCCGGGCCGCTGGAGCCTGCGCGCCGCCATGTCCGCGGTTGCCGAGGCCGGCAGCGGCGTGGTGCTGTTGCTCGGACACCCGCTCGATGGCGACGTGTTACTGGCGCATATCCGCGAAACCGCAGACCACGCGGCGGTGAAAAAACCGACCACCTACAGCACCGTGGGAGCCGGTTCGCAGATCCTGCGCGACCTCGGCGTACGCAAAATGCGCTTGATGTCGGCACCGATGAAGTTTAATGCGATATCCGGTTTCGATCTGGAAGTTGTAGAATACGTGCCCTCCGAATAATGACCGGTTGTTTCCGGCCTTGAATTCGCGGTTCAAATATCACTGAGGGGCGCGTACGAGACGCGTCCCGGCTCTTTAAGAGATCTATCGAATGACCCTGAAGACCATCGAAGGTACCTTCATCGCCCCTAAAGGCCGCTATGCTTTGGTAGTAGGCCGTTTCAACAGTTTCGTCGTTGAAAGCCTGGTCAGCGGTGCTGTTGATGCCCTGGTTCGCCATGGCGTGAGCGAAAGCGACATCACCATCATCCGCGCCCCTGGCGCCTTCGAAATTCCGCTGGTTGCGCAGAAAGTCGCTCAGAAGGGCGAGTTCGCGGCAATCATCGCCCTGGGCGCGGTCATTCGTGGCGGTACTCCGCACTTCGAATACGTGGCTGGCGAGTGCACCAAGGGCCTGGCCCAGGTGTCCATGGAGTTCGGCGTACCGGTCGCTTTCGGCGTCCTGACCGTCGATTCCATCGAGCAAGCCATTGAACGTTCCGGCACCAAGGCCGGGAACAAAGGTGCCGAAGCTGCCCTGTCCGCTCTGGAAATGGTCAGCCTGCTGGCGCAGTTGGAGGCCAAGTGATTAGCGACGAAAGCGATCGTTTCAACCCGCGCGATCCAAAACCTGCGGATGCTGGCAAGCCATCGAAAAGCGTCAAGCGTCGCGAAGCCCGTCAGCTCGCGACTCAGGCGCTGTACCAATGGCACATGGCCAAGCAATCGCTGAACGAGATCGAAGCGCAGTTCCGGGTCGATAACGATTTCACCGATGTCGATGGTGCGTATTTCCGCGAAATCCTGCACGGGGTTCCGCAGTTCAAGACCGAAATCGACACCGCGCTCAAGCCTTGCCTGGACTTGACCATCGAAGAGCTGGACCCGGTTGAACTGGCGGTTCTGCGTCTGTCCACCTGGGAGTTGCTCAAGCGCGTCGACGTACCGTATCGCGTTGTGATCAACGAAGGCATCGAACTGGCCAAGGTCTTCGGTTCTACCGATGGCCACAAGTTCGTCAACGGTGTGCTCGACAAGCTGGCCCCGCGTCTGCGTGAAGCTGAAGTGAAGGCGTTCAAGCGCTGATTGGCGCTTGGAATGTCGACACGAAGCCATGGGTGAGTTTGAGCTGATCCGCAATTTCTTCGCCGCCGCGCCCTGTGCGCAGGGCGGCGAAGGCGTTGCCCTCGGAATTGGCGATGACTGCGCCTTGCTGGCTGTCCCTCCCGGGGAGCAGTTGGCGATTTCTACCGATACCCTGGTGGCCGGCGTACATTTCGCCGACCCCTGCGATCCATTCCTGCTCGGTCAGCGCTCGCTGGCCGTGGCGGTGAGCGACTTGGCTGCCATGGGCGCCACGCCCGTTGCCTTTACCCTTGCCCTGACTTTGCCGACGGTGACTGCCGATTGGTTGCAGGCCTATGCCCGTGGTTTGAACCTTATGGCTTCGAGCTGCGGCGTGGCGCTGGTGGGCGGCGATACCACCCGCGGGCCGCTGAGCCTGACCATGACGGTGTTCGGGCGCGTGCCGGGCGGTTTGGCCCTGACCCGCAGCGGTGCGCGGCCGGGCGACCTGCTGTGTGTGGGCGGCGACCTTGGCAATGCCGCCGGTGCCTTGCCATTGGTGCTCGGCCAGCGCACGGCCCAAGCGCGCATTGCCGAGCCGCTGCTGGCGCATTACTGGTCGCCGCAACCGCAGCTTGGATTGGGCCAGGCGCTGCGTGGCAAGGCCACTTCGGCCATGGATATCTCCGATGGTCTGCTCGCTGATTGCGGGCATATCGCGCTGGCCTCGAAGGTCGGCATCGAAGTCGAGCGGGATCGCTTGCCGCTGTCGCAAAGCCTGGTCGATTTTCTTGGACTGGCGCACGCACAGGTTGCGGCCCTGAGTGGCGGCGACGACTACGTACTGGCTTTCACCTTACCGTCTGTCGAATTGCCGCTGTTGCTGGCCGACGGCTGGCCGATCCATGTGGTCGGGCGGGTGGTAGCAGGGCAGGGCGTGACGCTGCTGGACGCCGACGGCAAGGACATCACCCCGCAAACCCGGGGCTACCAACATTTTCGGGAGACACCGTGACAGATCACCCCAATCAGGTTCCGGCGGAGTTCGTACCGCCATCGGTCTGGCGCAATCCCTGGCATTTCCTGGCGTTTGGCTTTGGCTCCGGCACCTTGCCAAAGGCTCCGGGCACCTGGGGGTCGCTGGTTGCGCTACCCTTTATCCCGCTATGGCAGATGTTGCCCGACTGGGGTTACTGGTTGATGCTGGGCATTACCATGCTGTTCGGCTTCTGGCTGTGCGGCAAGGTGGCCGATGATTTACGGGTACACGACCACGAAGGTATCGTCTGGGACGAGATGGTCGGAATGTGGATCACCCTGTGGCTGGTGCCGGAAGGTTGGCAGTGGCTGCTGGCAGGATTTTTGATGTTTCGCTTCTTCGACATCCTCAAGCCGTGGCCGATTCACTGGGTTGACCGGCATGTGCACGGAGGCGTTGGCATCATGCTCGATGACGTGTTGGCTGGAGTGTTTGCGTGGTTGGCGATGCAGGGGCTGGTATGGATTTTCGCCTGAGGGATTAATTGGGAGAACTAGGGATGGCTCGACGCTGGTGGGTAGCGATGGTGATGGTGCTGTTCGGTGCGCTGGTCCAGGCGGAGGAGGCAATCACCGCGCCGTCCGTGATTCATCTGGCCAGCGAAGACTGGGAAGACTATACCGCTGCCGACGGCCACGGCCTCGGCTGGGACGTGTTGCGCAAAGTCTTCGAGCCGGCGGGGGTCAAGCTGGACATCCGCAGCGAACCCTATGTGCGCTCGATGGGACTGGCCGAGCGGGGTGAAGTCGATGCATGCGTCGGTTCCTACCATGAAGAATCCAGCGATGTGCTTTATCCGCACTGGAACTTCGATACGGACCATATCTACGCCCTGGGCCTGGCCAGCAGCCCGCAACCGACCCCGCAAACCCTGGGTAATTACCGTCTGGCGTGGGTGCGTGGCTACGATTATCAACATTATCTGCCTAATGTCCGCCGCTACAACGAAGTACTACGTCGTACCGGCATCGTTTCGATGCTGACGCAGAACCGCGCCGACTTCTACATAGACGCACTGACCGAAGTCGATTGGGTGCTCAGTCGGGCGAAGGATCCTTCGCAGTTTCGCCGCACGCATATCGCCGAATTACCGTTGTACCTGTGCTTTGCCAAGACCCCGGCGGCCCGCAGCCTGATGGCGTTGTTCGACCAACGCATGGCGCAGTTGGTTAAAAGCGGCGAGCTCAGACCGATCTTCGAACGCTGGAAGCAACCCTACCCGTTCGATGAGGAATAACCTGTAGGAGCTGCCGCAGGCTGCGATCTTTTGATCTTAAAATACAAAATCAAAAGATCGCAGCCTGCGGCAGCTTCTACAGAGATCAAACTTTTTGATAGTTATGGCCGATAATTCAGCCTAAGCGTCGGTTGGAACCTGCTGTTACAATGCCGGCCTGCGAATCTTCAGACTTTTAGATCAGGAGCACACCGGTGCCTGTCGTTTTTGTCGCCGCTTCCAAGCTGCCAACGCCTTTTGCGCAATTCATCATGCACGGCTTTCTCGATGAGGCCACCGGCCGCGAGCACGTCGTGCTGAGCCTGGGTGAGATCGCCGATGGTGCCCCGGTACTCGGTCGGTTGCACTCCGAGTGCCTGACGGGCGACGCCTTGTTCAGCCAGCGTTGCGACTGCGGCTCGCAACTTGAGGCTGCGCTGCAGGCCATCGCTCGTGAAGGTCGGGGCGTATTGCTGTATTTGCGCCAGGAAGGCCGTGGCATTGGCCTGCTGAACAAGATCCGCGCCTATGAGCTGCAGGACGGCGGTGCCGACACCGTTGAGGCCAACGAGCGCCTGGGCTTTGCCGCCGACCAGCGCGATTACGCCATGTGCCTGCCGATGCTTGAGCACCTGGGGGTGAAATCCCTGCGCCTGATGACCAACAACCCACGCAAGGTCAAAGCCTTGACCGACATGGGCATCGCGGTTGCCGAGCGCGTGCCGCTGCACACGGGTCACAATCCGCACAACAAACTCTACCTGGCAACCAAGGCCAGCAAACTCGACCATATGATGGGCAATGAACATCAGGGCGAGGTAGACCGGGCGTGACCCGCGGCCAGGTACGGCGGCGGCTGTCCGTCAATTGGTGGCAATACCTGGCGTTGGCCTTGTTGCCGCTGTTCGTGATCAACGCAGTGTTCGGCCAGGGTGAAGCCATACTGCCGGTGCTGGCAATGCCGTTGTTCATCGCCGGTGTCGCCTCGATGTTTGTCAGCCTGAAGTTTTTTGGCGGCTATAAACATGCGTTGATCGCCACCCAGAAAGCCCTCGATACCCCTGAAGAGCCTGATGCATGGATCCGTTTGGCGGCCAAGCGGCGCACGGCGTTCCTCGCGGCTGGCTTGCCGGCCTGGATCGGTGCATTGGCGGTGTTTGTCGGTCTCGAAGCGGTGCCGCTGATGCTGCTGGCGCTGTCGACCGCGGTGCTGTTCTACCTCTACCGAATTCCACGTCAGCTCGGTTGATGCGCCCTGTCTGGCTGGCGGTTTTGCTGCTGGCGATCAGCGGCTCGGCCATGGCGGTGGAGCGGGTTGTCAGCCTCGCTCCGTCCCTCACTGAGATGGTCGTCGAACTGGGTTCGGCCGACTTGCTGGTCGGCGTGCTGGATGCCGGTGAGCGTCCCGCCGAACTCAAGGATTTGCCCTCCGTGGGGCGCTACGGTCAGCTGGACATGGAGCGTTTGCTCAGCCTCAAGCCTGATTTGTTGCTGCTCTGGCCTGGCAGTGTCGGCCCGGCCCAGCGTGAACAACTCAAGCGCTTGAACATCCCGACCTACGTCGCTGAACCGCATGATTTCGCGCAACTCACCGCACAGATCGAAGCCATTGCCTCGCAACTCGGGCGGCCTGAGCGTGGGGCGGTATTGGCCAACGATTTGCGTCAGCGCCTGGCGCAGCTGCGTCAACGCTATCGGCGGGAGCATCCGTTGCGTGTGTTCTATCAAGTCTGGGATAAGCCGCTATACACCGTGGGCGGAGGGCAGATCATCAGCGCTGCGCTTGAAGTCTGTGGGGCGCAAAACGTCTTCGGCGACCAGGCACTCCCGGCGCCGCAGATCAGTGTCGAAGCGGTCCTGCAGCGCGATCCCGAGGTGATTCTGGCCGGTGATCAGGCGCAACTTGATGCGTGGAAGGCGTGGCCGCAGGTGGCGGCGGTGCGGCAGGGGCAGTTGCGGCTGGTTACGGACAAGGGCCTGGAGCGGCCGAGCGGGCAGATGGTCGAGGCGACGGCCAAGTTGTGCCGCGAGATTGCACCTGACCGCTGAGACCGAGGTGCGGCCTTCGCGGGCTTGCTCGCGAAGAGGCTAGCCCAGAGACCATCAGAGCTCCGGGGTCCAAGTCACCCCAAACACCCACGCCCGACCTTCCTCGCGATATCCGTACTGGCTGCCTTCATGGCTGTACAGTGCCCGGCTGTAACCCTTGTGCAGCAGGTTGTCGACCTTAAGCTCCAGGCTGATCTCTCGATTGAGTGCCCAACTGCTGCGCAACCCCAGCAACCCATAACCACCCAATGGCTGTTGATTGTTCAGGTCGTCATAGCTGCTGCTAACAGCTTGCCAACTGGCGCCCAGGCCCAGGCGGTCGAACTGTCGATCCAGATCCCAGCTCAATGTGCGACGTGCGCGACGGGCCAGGGTATGCCCCGTATCGCGGTCACGCGGGTCGATAATCGCCACGCCGAGGTTGCTCTGCCAGCCGAACAGTTCCTGTCTTAATGTCGCTTCAAAGCCGTTGATGCGTGCCGACGCCACGTTCTCTGGACGTGAGTTGCTGCCGAAGATGATCGCGTCTTCGAGGTCCGTACGGTACAGCGAGGCCTCCAGGCGACTGCTCTCGGTCAATTGGCTGCGCCATTGCAGTTCATAGCTTTTCGAGGTCTCGGGTTTAAGGTCCGGGTTGCTGAAGTCGGGGTAGTACAGGTCGTTGAAGGTCGGCGCACGGAAACCTTCGCTGTAGGTCAGCAGCAAGTCGTTGTCGGGGTTTAGCGGCAGGGTGAAGGTGCCGCTCCAGCTGTTCTGGCCGCCGAACTGTTGGTTCTGGTCGCGGCGCAGGCCCAGTTCGGTAGAGAATCTGTCAGCCTGATAACGATGCTGGACAAATGCCGCGCGGTTCCAGCGACTGTCCTCGTCGAACGGCGTGCTGCTGTTGACGCGGTCTTCGTACCAGTCGCCGCCGAGGATCAGGCTGTTGCGCTGGTTGAGTGTCAGGTCGTTCTGCCAGTTCACCGAGTCTCGATAGGTATTGAACACGCTGCGCTCATCGCTGAGCTTGTCGAACGTCTTCTCGCGGTTTTCGCTGTGGCCGAACTCGACGCGGGTTTTCCACAGGTCGTTGACCCGTGCGTCGATGTAGCTGCTGACACTGCTCACATCGAATTCGTTGTAGGGCTGCTGCTGGACTGACTCGAACGTGTTCAGGTCGAAGCGACCGAACGGATTGTCGAATTCGCTTTTACCACGGTTATCCAGCAGATTGGCGCCGATCTCGACGTCGTCGCTGAGGGCGTGACTCACGCTCAGGCTCAGGGATTTGTTGCGGTAGGCGTCGTGATCACTGTCGCTGGGATACGACTCATGGGTGCGATCGATCCCGGCGGTTTCATCCAGGCTGGCGCCGAGGTTGAAGCGGGTCTGCTCATCGCCCCCAGACAAGCCGAGGCTACGCTCCCAGGTCTGGTTGCTGCCAAACCCCATATGCAGCCTGGGTTGCAGGCCGGGGTCGCTGCCACGCCGAGTGAAGATCTGGATCACCCCGCCAATCGCATCGCTGCCGTAGATCACCGAACGGGAGCCGCGCAGCACTTCCACGCGCTCGACCTGGTCGATGTTGATGTGTTGCAGGTTGCTGTCGCCGGAGGACGAGTTGCCGATCCGCTGGCCGTCCACCAGCACCAGGCTCTGGGCCGACTGCGTGCCGCGAATGTAAATTCCCGGCAGGCTGCCGCGCCCGCCGGTTTGTGCCACTTGCACCCCCGGTACACGGCGCAGCAGGTCAGTGACGCTGTTGGGTTGCAACCGGTCGATGTCTTCGCGGGTGAAGACCGTGTTGGCGGCGCTGCTGTCGTTGCGCGCCTCGACCTGGCGGTTGGCGCTGATCAGTACGTCGGGCAGCTTCAGGGCCTGGTCGCGTTCGAAGGTGTCGGCCAGCACTGGGCCGGCTGGCAGCAGGGTCAGCGTCAGGGCGAGGGGGGAGAGTTTCATCGACAGTCCGTTGGTGCTTGAGGTGTACACAATTTTGATAGCGCCACAAACCACTGTGGGAGCGGGCTTGCCCGCGAAGGCGTCGGCACATTCAACATTGATGTTGGATGTGTCGGCCTCTTCGCGGGCAAGCCCGCTCCCACAGGGGGGAGTGTGTATAGCGGTTTAGCGGTTTAGCAGTTGCAGACGCTCGCGGATCGAAGCCTCGATCCCGGCTTCATCCAGTCCACACTCAGCCAGCATTTGCGCCGGCTTGGCGTGTTCGACATAAATGTCCGGCAAGCCCAGGTGCAGCATCGACTTGAGGATATTCTCGCGAGCGAGAAATTCGCTGACCGCACCGCCGGCACCACCCATGATGGCGTTTTCTTCGACGGTCACCAGCAGCTCGTGGCTGCCAGCGATTTCGCGAACCAGCTCTTCATCCAGCGGTTTGACGAAGCGCATGTCGACCACGGTCGCGTCCAGCGTCTCGGCGACTTTCAGCGCCTCGGCCAGTTGCACGCCGAACACCAGCAAAGCGACCTTGCTACCCTGGCGGCGAACCACGCCCTTGCCGATTTCGATCGGCTCGAGGTCTTTCTCGATGGTCGCATTCGGGCCGTTGCCGCGCGGGTAACGCACGGCGGCCGGGCCGTTATATAGATGACCGGTCGAGAGCATCTTGCGCAGTTCGTTTTCGTCGCTCGGGGTCATCACCAGCATGCCGGGGATGCAGCGCAGGAACGACAGGTCGAAGCTGCCCGCGTGGGTCGGACCGTCTTCGCCCACCAGGCCGGCTCGATCGATGGCGAACAGCACGTCGAGGTTTTGCACCGCGACGTCATGCACCAACTGGTCGTAGCCGCGTTGCAGGAAGGTCGAATAGATCGCCACCACCGGCTTCGCGCCTTCGCAGGCCATGCCGGCCGCAAAGGTCACGGCGTGTTGCTCGGCAATCGCCACGTCGAAGTAGCGCAGCGGGAAGCGCTCGCTGAAGGCCACCAGGTCCGAGCCTTCCTTCATCGCCGGGGTGATCCCGACCAGGCGCGGGTCGGCAGCCGCCATGTCGCACAGCCACTCACCGAACACACCGGAGTACTTCGGCCCGCTGGCTTTCTTCGGAGGGTTGGCCGGCGCATCGACAGGTTCGAGCTTGGTGATGGCGTGGTAACCGATCGGGTCGACCTCCGCCGGGGCGAAGCCTTTGCCTTTCTTGGTGACGATGTGCAGGAACTGCGGGCCCTTGAGATCACGCATGTTGCGCAGGGTAGCGATCAGGGTTGGCAGGTCGTGGCCATCGATCGGGCCGATGTAGTTCCAGCCCAGCTCTTCGAACAGCGTGCCGGGCACCAGCATGCCTTTTGCGTATTCTTCGGTGCGACGGGCGATTTCCCAGGCGCCGGGCAGGCGCGACAGGACTTTCTTGCTGCCCTCGCGCATGCTCGCGTAGGTACGGCTGGAAAGGATCTTCGCCAGGTAGTTCGACAAACCGCCGACGTTGCGCGAGATCGACATGTCATTGTCGTTGAGGATCACCAGCATGTTGGCGTCCACTTCCGGCGCGTGGTTCAGCGCTTCGAACGCCATGCCGGCCGTCAGTGCGCCGTCGCCGATTACGGCAATCGCCTTGCGATCACTGTTTTGCAGGCGGGCGGCAATCGCCATGCCCAGGGCTGCGCTGATCGACGTGCTGGAGTGGCCGACGCCAAAGGTGTCGTACTCGCTCTCGGATCGACGCGGGAAGGCGGCAACGCCGTCCTTCTGGCGCAGGGTGGCCATGCGCTCGCGACGACCGGTGAGGATCTTGTGCGGATAAGCCTGATGACCCACGTCCCACACCAGCCGGTCGTCCGGGGTGTCGAAAACGTAATGCAACGCGATGGTCAGCTCGATGACGCCCAGACCTGCACCGAAATGCCCACCGGTCTGACCGACCGTGTAGAGCAATTCCAGGCGCAACTCATCGGCCAGGGTTTCCAGCTCGGCTTCGCCTAACCGGCGCAGGCCGTCCGGCGTGTTCGCGCGGTCGAGCAGGGGCGTGGTCGGGCGCTTGCGGGGAATCTCATGAAACGTCGTGGGCATCAGGCGAATCGTTATAGGTATAAAAGATGCGGCAGTTTACCTGATGCATCGGCCCCTGCCCACGCGTTGGTCTTTTTTGGCGGATTCGCCGTCAGTTGCGTCGCTCGACGATGTAGCGGGCCAGTTCACGCAGGGGCTCGGCAGCCGCGTCAAACGGTCGCAGCGCATGCAGCGCCTGATCGCGCAGTTCCAGGGCATAGGCCTTGGCGGCGTCCAGGCCCAGCAGTGCCGGGTAGGTCGGCTTGTCGCGGGCAATGTCGGCGCCTTGGCGTTTGCCCAGGGTTTCGGTATCGCTTTCGACGTCGAGAATGTCGTCCTGAACCTGGAATGCCAGGCCGATGGCCTGTGCATAAGTCTGCAGGGACTTGAGTTCGTCCTTCTCGGCGCGACCACTGGCCAGGGCGCCGAGCTTGACGCTGGCTTCGATCAGCGCGCCGGTCTTGTGCCGGTGCATGTATTCGAGCGCCTGTTGATCGAGCTTCAGGCCTACCGAGCCAAGGTCGATGGCCTGGCCGCCGACCATGCCCGCCGGACCTGCCGCCAATGCCAGTGTGCTGACCATTTCAAGACGGATCTCGGCGTCGACGTTGCTCAGGCGCGGGTCGAGCAGGGCGCTGAACGCCAGGCTCTGCAAGCCATCGCCAGCGAGGATCGCGCAGGCTTCATCGAATTTCTTGTGCGTAGTCGGCTGGCCGCGACGCAGATCGTCATCATCCATGGCCGGCAAATCGTCGTGCACCAGCGAATAGGCATGGATAAGCTCCACCGCGCAGGCCGCGCCGTTGGCTTGCTCCGCCTTGCCGCCCAGCGCTTCGCATGCAGCGTAGGCCAGCAATGGGCGCACCCGTTTGCCGCCGTTCATCACGCTGTAGCGCATGGCGTCGTACAAGCGCACCAGCTCAGGGCCTGGCGCGATGAACAGGGTTTCCATGGCGGCGTTGACGCGGGCCTGGCTGGTCGCTGAATACGCTGCAATCATTCTGGTTGATCCGCGTCGAAGGGTTCCTCGGCCAACTCGCCATCACGCTCGAGCAACACTTGAACCTTTTGCTCGGCCTGGGCCAGCGCCGCCTGGCAATCGCGGGTCAGGCCGATGCCTTGCTCGAAAGCGGCCAGCGAGTCTTCCAGCGATAATTCGCCATTCTCCAGACGCTCTACCAGCGTTTGCAGGTCAGCGAGGGACTGTTCGAAATCCAGTGCAGCTTTTTTGCGGGCCATGGCGGCGATTTCCGGTTGACGTTAAACCGGCGCGACACTAGCAGATAGGGGGTTTATGGGCAAATGAGCGGGGTGTTTCAGCCACCGTTTCCTGAGAGGAACCAGTCCTGTGGCGAGGGGATTTATCCCCGTTGGGCTGCGAAGCGGCCCCTGACGTCTGTTCCGACTGTATGCGTTGTCCGGATTTACGACTGCTTTGTAGCCGAACGGGGATAAATCCCCTCGCCACAAAGTGAGTGGCGATTCGGCTCATTTTGTGAGCCGAATAGAAGCGTTAATCGGCTCACCGTGACTCTCCCCGCAAATCCGGACGCATCCGATTGTTAAAAAACACCCGCACGTCTAACCTTCGCGCCATCGACGACCCGCTATTCATGGGTCTTTCAGACGAAACGCAGTACCCGCATCTGTAACGCGCCGAGGATCAGGCGCAAGGTTTCGTCATGCATGGCAGGAGGCATCACATGCGCTCATTTCTTTTGCTGCTGATCGGCTGGGCCTGTGCGCCCGCCCTGGCCGCGCCCAGTGCCGAGCTGTCGGAGCCGGTGGGCGGCTGGCGCTTCAACGGTTTGCTGGACCGTACGGAAAACCCGCAAGTCGCCTATCCCACGCCACCCATCGACCGTGGTGTGCAGCGCAATCGCACGATGATCCAGGGCCAGCTCAAGGCCATCGGTGCCCAGCGCGGACCCCACACGCTCGCAGTCAACGGTAATCCGTTGAACCTGTACACCGACGATCAGGGCCGGTTTGCCCGGCCCTATGCATTCGGCGCCGGTTCCAACAGCGTCGAAGTGCGCAGCGCCGAAGGCCAGTCGCTCAAACGCGTGCAATTCTATGAAGCCAACAATTTACGCACGCCCGCACGGATTCGCGTGGTGCTGGGGTGGGACGATCCAAAAGCCGAACTTGACCTGCACATCGTCACCCCCGACGGCCAGCACGCGTTCTGGGCACGGCCGGCGATGAGCAATGGTGGTGGCCTCGACCCGGACGGCGTCGACGGCCCCGGCCCGGAAATGTTCACCATGACCGCGTCGCTGCATGGCACCTATCTGGTTTACGTCAACTATTGGGGCAACTTCGGTAGCGGCGGCTATAACTTCGATGAGACCAGCAATCAGAACGAGGTCATTACGTCGCAAATCAACCTGGTGCTCAACGAAAACACCGTCGACGAAAAACGCGAAACCTTCATCGTGCCCCTGCGCGCAATCGGTGACCTGCTGCTGGTCAAGACTTTCAACTATTAAGCATCCCGCTCCACGGATGAATTCGGGTTTTGTGAAATGAGCGATGACACTGTTTCCCCGGCCGCTGTAACACCTGGCCCCAAGCCGTCCCGCTATTGGGCAGGAAAAAATGTCCGGGCCATTGTGATCGGGCTGTGTCTGGTCGTGGGCGTGGCTGCTGGCATGGGCTGGCTGATGCTGAAAAGCAAAGCCCCGGCCCCGCAACTGGCGGCGGAAAAACTCGGCATGAGTCGCCCCGATGGCTTGCTCGAGACCCACTCCTTGAGCCAGTTGCCCAGGGACCTGCTGGCGGTACCGTTCCTAAAGGAAACCCTGACCGAAGATTTCGTCTTCTATTACGAAACCCACGCCGATCGCCTCGGGCTGATCGGCAGCTTGCGGCGGATCATCTACGAGCATGAGCTGAAGTTGCAGGACACGCTGATCGAGCAGCTGTTCGATCAACCGGCGGACGTTGCGTTGTGGCGCGGGGCGGATGGCAGGCTCAAGGATTTCCTGCTGGTGATGGATCGCGGTGGCCTGGCCAAGGTGCTGGAGCCGCTGGCCAAAGTGGCGCTGGATGATTCGCAGTTGAGCAAACTCGCAGACGTGAAAGTCGGCAACGACGACGTGGCGCTTTATCAGCTCAGCTACAACGCCAGCAAGGCGCTGCTGTTTGCCTCCCATGGCGACAAACTGGTGGTGCTGTCGAATCCAACCAAACTCTACGATCCGCAAAGTGGAGCGACGCAGGAGTCGGGCAGTGTCTCGACCCAAGCCATCGCCGCACTGCTCAACGGCGACAAACTGTTCCCCGAAGCGTTTGGCTTGCAACCCCGCGCGCCGGAAGTGAAGCAGCGACTGTCGGTGAATGCCAGCGTGCTCGCCATGGGGTATCAGCGCTTCATCCCGAATTTCGCCGGGTTGCGCTTCGACATGGATGACAAGGGCTGGCACAGCTTCCTGGCCATGGATGAACTGGACGATCAGCCGGACTTTGATTTCAAGCCGATCTGGCAAGCCATGCCGATGGGTGCCAGCGCTTGCGTGGCCGTGCCGCTGGCTGCCGAGCAACAGAAGCCGCTGCTGCTCAAACTCGGTGCTGACGAGACTGCGGCCCAGGCGTTGACCGAGCACATGGCCGGTGCGGCGGGCCTGTGCTGGTACGCCGATTCGCGGCTGTACACACCACTGCTGGTCGCCAGCCTAAAGGATGAAGACAGCGCCAGCCTCGATGGCGAACTGGGCAGGCTGTTCGGCTCGATGGTCGGCGCTTATGAAGGCAAGGTCGATGAGCATGTGTTCCCGGTGATTGAGAAACAGCAAGGTGACAACCGCCAGTGGCAGCGTCAGGTCAGCTCCCGTTTCGGTCCGTATGCGGCCAAGGATGCCGCGAATCCCGATGCGATCACCGGCCAGGCTTTCATGAACGTCAGCCTGGCGCGCCACGGTTCGACGCTGTTGTTTTCCCTCGATGACAAACTGCTGGACAAGGCCCTTGGCACCCTCGACAAACGCTTCCCGCCGATGGCCGACGTGGTGCCCAAGGACCTGCTGATGCCGGTGTACTTCGGCCCGGACGCCATGGCGCAGTTGATGCAGCGCGAAACCCTCGACAGCCTGCCGCAAGACATGGAACCGGTGTTCTACAACGCGGCGCAAACCTACCTGATCCCCAAATTGCGCAAGCTCGGCGGATACGGCAAGTACGCCCTGACCCTGCCCGAGGGCACCGAACCCGATGGCCACTGGCAATGGCTGCCGCTGCAATGGAAAGCCCTGTGAACGTACTGATCCGCAGCCTCGGCGTGCTCGCTTTGCTGTTGAGCGCGGGCGCCCGAGCGATCGAAACACCGGCGCTTGATCCGCAGCAATCCCAGGTGTTCCGCGCCTGGTTCGTGCGCATCGCGCAGGAGCAACTGAGTCGGGGGCCGAGCCCGCGCTGGTATCAGCAGGACTGCGCGGGCCTGGTGCGTTTTGCCGCCAACGAAGCGCTGAAAGTCCATGACGACAAATGGCTGCGCAGCAATGGCCTGTCCAACCGCTACCTGCCGCCGGAACTGGAGTTGAGTGCGGGTCAGCGCGGGCTGGCCCAGCAATGGCAGCAAGGTGGTGGCAAGGTCGGCCCCTACGTCAACGCGATCAAGCTGATCCAGTTCAACAGCCAGCTGGTTGGCCGCGATATCGCACAGGCGCGTCCCGGCGACCTGATGTTTTTCGACCAGGGCGACGACCAGCACCTGATGATCTGGATGGGCCGCTACATCGCCTATCACACCGGCACCACTACTCCCACCGACAACGGCATGCGTTCGGCAAGCCTGCAACAACTCATGACATGGAAGGACACCCGATGGATACCCGATGCAGCCAACCCCAACTTCATCGGCGTCTATCGACTGAATTTTCTCTCCCAATGATGGGTGCCCGCATGCTGCGTTTTCTGCCTCTGCTGTTGGCGTTGGTGCTGCCATTTTCGACGGTCAACGCCCAAGACGCTGTCGAACCCAGCGGCTATACACCGGTGGCCGGTGAAAGTTTTTTCCTGCTGGCCGACAGCAGTTTTGCCAGCGACGAACAGGCGATGGTCCGCCTTGAAGCGCCGGGTCGCGACTACCGTCGCTTGCGCATGGAACCCTATGGCGGTGCCGACATTCGGGTGTACCGCATCGACAAGCCGCTGGACTTTCTCAAGCGCCAGAAGAACCTGCACCGGGTCGTCAGTGACGGCCAGTTCAAGGGCGAAGGCCTGTCGAATACGCTCGCCTACTTGTGGGACACCTGGTACCGCAAATCTCGTCGGGTCATGCAACGGGCGTTTTCCTACGAGTCGCGTAAACAAGTCACCGAAGAAGTGCCGGAATTGAAGATGGGCAACGCCATGGCCGCGCCAACGCCCTACGACGCGCAGCCACAATTCGCCCTGATTCCGGGCCTGCCGGTGGTCAGCCAATTCCGCTACCCGCTGTGGCAAGCCAAACCGATCCAGCCGCCTGAAGGCGTGAACCTCGCCGGGTCTTCCAGTGAGTTCGTCAGTGTGGCGCCGGGCAACGTCTACATCCCGTTGGGCAACTTGAAACCAGGCCTGTATCTGGTGGAAGCGCTGATCGGCAAGTACCGCGCGACCACCATGGTCTTCGTCTCTAACACCGTGGCGGTCAGCAAGATTGCCGGGGATGAACTGCTGGTGTGGGCTGCGCGTAAACACGAAGGCAGTTCGGTGCCCAAGGTCAACGTGCTGTGGACCGATGGCCTGGGTGTGATGAGCAGCGGTGCAACCGATGCCGATGGTTTGCTGCGCCTGAAACACGTCAGTCCCGAGCGCTCATTCGTGATTGGCGAGGATGAAGAGGGCGGCGTTTTCGTCTCGGAGAACTTCTACTACGACAGCGAAATCTACGACACCAAACTCTTTGCTTTCACTGACCGCCCGCTGTACCGACCGGGGGATTGGGTGTCGCTGAAAATCGTCGGGCGCGAGTTCAAGAACGCCCGGGATTCGGTGCAGCCCGTCGCAGCCGACGTTAACGTGACCGTATTGGATGCGACCGGGACGGCGCTGCAATCCCTGGCCTTGAAGCTCGACTCCAAGGCCGGTACCCAAGGCCGTTTCCAGTTGCCCGACAATGCTGTGGCCGGTGGGTACGAGTTGCGTTTCAACTATAAGGATCAGGCCTACAGCAGTGCCTTTCGCGTCGCTGAATACATCAAGCCGCACTTCGAAATTTCCCTGAACCTGGCCAAGCAGGATTACCGCACCGGCGAACCGATCAAGGGCAACCTGGTGCTGCTCTATCCGGACGGCAAGCCGGTGGCCAACGCCAAGTTGAGCCTGAGCCTGCGTGCCCAGCAATTGTCGATGGTCGACAACGAGCTGCAATACCTGGGGCAATTCCCGGTGGAACTGACCAGCACCGAATCGACCACCGACGCCAAGGGTAATGCCGTTGTCGATTTGCCAGCCGCCGAGAAACCGAGTCGCTACATGCTCACCGTGTTCGCCAGCGATGGCGCGGCGTATCGGGTCAAGACCACCAAGGAAATCCTCATTGACCGCGGCGCGGCGAATTTTCGCCTGAGTGCGCCGCGGCGCTTCAGTGCGGTGGGCGACAAGGTTGCGTTCAGCTACGTCAATCAAAGCGAGCAGAGCGCAGCGGTCACGCCTGCCAGCTACGGCTGGGTACGCCTGGAGGATCAAAGCACCGGCGAGGGCAAGCTCGCGGCAACCGACAAGGGCTTCAGCCTGGCCTTCGAGCGTCCCGGTACTTACAACCTCTCGCTCAAGGATGACCATGGTCGCACCCTCGGTGCCACCGGCCATTCTGTCACCGGCGAGGGCGTCAAGGCGGTACCGGGAACCGTGGAAATCGTCCTCGACAAACCCGAGTACAAGGCTGGCGATGAAGCGCTGGCGCTGATCACTTTTCCCGAGCCGATCAGCGATGCGCTGCTGTCCCTGGAGCGCGACAAGGTCGAGGCCACGGCGCTGCTGTCCAAGGGCGGCGACTGGCTGAAGCTGGAAAAACTCAGCGACACTCAATACCGCGCACGCATTGCGGTGCAGGACAGCTTCGCGCCGAACCTGACGTTCTCGGTGCTGTACACCAAGGGCGGCCAGTACAGCTTCCAGAACACCGGTATCAAGGTGATCACGCCGCAGATCGAAGTGGCCATCGCCACTGACAAAGAGACCTACCGACCCGGTGAAACCGTGTCGGTCGACCTGAGCACGCAGTTCGCCGGCAAGCCGATCCCGGCGCATCTGACGGTCAGTGTGGTCGACGAGATGGTCTATGCCTTGCAGCCGGAAATCGCGCCGTCCATCGACCAGTTCTTCTACCATCCGCGCCGCAACAACGTGCGCACCAGCGCCAGTCTGTCGTTCATCAGTTACGACGTCGCGCTGCCTGGCAGCCCTGGCGCGCCGGGCAAGGCCAACCGCAGTGAGCGGGGCGTCAAGGTGCTGGAGCGCCCGCGTCGCGAAGACGTCGACACCGCGGCCTGGCAACCGGAGCTTGTGACCGATGCCAGTGGCAAGACCCGCTTCACTTTCAAGATGCCGGACTCGTTGACCCGCTGGCGCATCACCGCCCGGGCCATCGCCGATGGCGGCCAGGTCGGGCAGAAGAAGCAGTTCGTGCGCTCGGAGAAACCGCTGTACCTGAAGTGGAGCGGGCCGACTCGATTCCGCGCCGGCGACAAACCGGATCTTGGTGTGTTTGCTTTCAGCCAGGCGCAAAACCAGGTCAAGGCCGAGCTGGTGATTCATTACGCGGGCAGCGAACAGCGGGTTCCCGTCACGCTCGACAGCGGCATCAACTACATACCGCTGCCGGCATTCGGGCTGGTCAATGGCGAATGGAGCGCGGAACTAGTGCAGGACGGTAAAACCGTCGATGCCTTGACCGTGCACCTGAGCGCAACCGGCGAAGGCTGGCAAGTCACGCAAAGCCAACGCCTGGACGTGGTCAGCGCAGATACACCGTTGAGCCTGCCTGCGGATGCATCGGATATCCGCTTGCGTCTGGATGACAGCCCGCAAGCACTGTTCCGTGCTGCCCTCGATGATCTGCTGAGCTATCCGTACGGCGGCGTCGAACAGACCGCCAGTCAATTGCTGCCGTTGAGCATCGCCTATCCAGCCTTATCGTCGAACCCGCAGGTCCGCGATCGCTTGCGCCTGATCATGCAGAACAGCCGCCTGCGCCTGGTGCAAATGGCCGGCCCTTCGGCGAGCTTCACCTGGTGGGGCCTGGACGGCGAACCGGATGCGTTTCTTACCGCCTACGCCTATTACGCCGACTGGCACGCCAGCCGGGTAATGGAGCTGAGCCTACCGCCAGAGCACTGGCAGCGAGTGTTGGAGGTGTACGCGAAACAGGCGAAGAACACGCCACTGTTGCAACGGGCGCTGATCCTGTCGTTCGCCAGACAGATGCAATTGCCGGTCGAGACTTTGCTCAGCGGATTGATGGAGGACCTGATGCGCGCCGGTGAGGGCAGTGCCGCAAACGTCATGGACGTGGCTGGCGATAGCCTGGTCATGACTGATCCGGATTCGGCGTTGGGCCTGGCTGCTGCGCGCACATTGACCGCCTCGCTGGCGGGGCAATCGAAGGTCGCTCTGCCAGCCGCATTCAAGCGGCAATTGGCTGACGCACAGCAGCGACTGGCCACCAGCTCCGAGCCATTTGCCGAGGCGCTGAATGCATCGCTGCAGCCGTTCGATCAGGCGCATGCGCAAGCGTTGTTGCTTCGGTTACTGCCACAGCAATCCACGCTGGAACGTGCGCTGGCACTGACCTGGTTACAACGCAACATCGAACAGGCGGCGCCGGCTGTGACCTTGAAACCGGGTGACGGCTGGACGCAGGAGCAGGGCGCAACCGGTGAAATCTATTGGACATGGCAAGGCGCACAGGTCCCCGGCGTCTTGTCGCTGAGCGGTGCGCAGGAGCGTCCACTGAGCGCCGCGTTGAGCTTCCAGAGCAAACAGCCAGCGGTCGATCCGCTGCCTGTGACCATCACCCGTCGCCTGTCGCGACTGGTGCCGGGCGATGAAGCCTTCACCTTCAAGCTGCAGCCTGTCGGCAGTGCTCCCTTGTCCAGCGACAACCTGTATCTGGACGAAGTGATCCTGACCAGCAAAGCCGCCAGACCCTTGCGTTACGGCCTGCTCGAAGTGCCGCTGCCACCGGGCGCGGATGTCGAACGCACGACCTGGGGCATCAAGCTCATGGGCAAGGCCGGGACCGAACCTTCGGCGCTGGAGAAGGCCCGTTTCGAGCCCGGACAAATGGCCTATGCAGTGCCGGTGGATGCCTTGAGCGGCGAACTGCGTTTGCGTCACCTGGTGCGCTTCTCGCAGAAAGGCCAGTTCAGCCTGCCGCCGGCGCGTTTTACCCAGGTGTACGCGCCACAGCATCAGGCTCAGGAGCAGAAACCGGCGCTCGGTCAGGTGACGGTTCACTGATATGTATCGGCCTTGGGTCTGGTTGCTGCTGTGTCTGATTCCCGCGCTGGCCAGTGCGCAGGAAGAGCCCTTGCGCCTGGCTTTCAAGGATCAGTTGCTGACGTTGAGCCGAACGCAGGTGCTGTCGCGCGAACCTTTGCCCGACAGTTTGCAGGCGCCCCTGGGCAGTGTCTGGAAGCTGTTTGTGTACGCCTGGCTGGTGGACACCGGCGCGCGTGAGCCGGCGTACGAGTGTCGCGGGCAGTCGAAGGAAGACGTCTATTGTTGCACCGCCGGTGGCAAGATCGATCGGGATCAGGCGTTGGTGAAATCCTGCGGGCTGTATTTCGAGCCGGCGCGATTGGGTATTGATGTTTCTGGTTGGCGAGCGTATTGGCAGGCTCGTCAGGCGCCGGAGTGGCTGCTGGACTTGCCATCCTTGCAGCCAGCCACCCGGGTTTCGGTGGTGGAATTGTTGCGCATGTTGGCGCTGATGCCGGCGCAGGACCAGGCGCGTCGCGTATTGCTGGATGTGCTATTGAACGCGGCGGATGGCAACGTCGTGGGCGAACTCGGCAGCCGCTTGCGGGTGAAGACTTGGAGCTGGCTCGGGGATCGGGATGCAGCGTCGCGCCAGGGTGGGTTCGCCGGTTGGACGGCGGATGGCACGCCGATCTGGGCGGGAGGGCGCGGAACCAGCCAGCGGGTGCTGCGCGATTACGCCCAGGCGTTGTCCGTGGTGCTGCCGACGTCCTGGCCGGTGGAGGCTGGGAAGTGTGTCGAAGTCGATCTTTTCTCCCGCTATCCACTGCAACGGGTCATGTCAGATGACCGTGTCATGTCGTCCGGCCTGTTGCGGGGCGATTACCGGGTCGAGTTCGTCAACGGTAACCAACTGGATATCCACAGTGACGGCGACCTGTTTTTACTCAACGACAGCCCTTCATCAAAACTGGTCGCCCGCCTCGATCGCGAAGAGTACGTCGCCCGAGTCCTGCAGCGTGAAGCCAGTGCCGAACCCGTTGAGGCCGCCAAGGCCCTGGCCGTGGCCATCCGCACCTACCTGCTGCAAAACGCCACGCGCCGCGGTGATTGCCTGAGCATCGACGACAGCAGTCAGCACCAGCGCGTCGCCCCACGCCCAGCCACGGCGCAGGTACGCAGCATCGCCGCCTGGACCAGCGACCTGGTGCTCACCGGGAGCACCGTGACCTACCACTCCAATCAGCCAGGCCTCGACAGATTGTCCTGGCAACTTGCCGTGGACCAAGCCAACGCCGGCCAGCGCTACGACGCCATCCTGCTCCACGCATACCCGCGCGCCAGCCTCAGCCGCTGGGATAATCCTGTTGCTTCCTGCGAGGCGCTGCCCGCCGCGCAAGACTGGCTGCAAAAGCAACGCCGCGGCTGGCGCCCCCGTCTTGAAAGCGAAGCCGGCTACAACGAAGTCAGCACCTTCGCCGTATGTCGCCTGGCCTTCGGCCGTCCTTTCGTCGACCGTGAACGCCAGCGCATCTACGCGCGCGGCGTGCTCTCGCTGCAGGACCGCCTCGACCTGACCCACGAATACCTGCACCTGGCCTTCGAAGCGCATCCCAACGGCCAGGATGAAACCTACATCGAAGGGCTCGCCCGCCACCTCTTGCTGGAATAGGCCATGACAGATCGTTATCCACAGGTCTTGCTGCTGCTCTGCGCGCTCGCCCTGTTATCCCCGGCAACCGCCGCCGACAGCGTCAAACTCGACACCCCCTCTGGCGGCTGGCGAACCGGCGCCGCCGAAGGGGAAGGCGAAAACTTTCGCCAGGTGGTCAACTACCCGGCATCGTCGGTGAACACCCCGGCGGGACAGGCAAACACCGCGCGCATCAAAGGGCAGATCAAAGCCGCGCCGAAGAACGGCGAACCCGGCCGACTAATCGTCAACGGCGTCAGCATGCCGCTGAAAATCGATCCCGCGGGAGGCTTCGATCGACCGTTCTCATTCCCCAGTGGCAGTAACAGCGTCGAAGTCCGCAGCCCCGACGGCCAGCAACGGCGCCGCGTGCAATTCCTCAACGCCAATGGTGGAGCAACTCCAGCCAAACTGCGCGTGCTGTTGGCCTGGGACAGTGACGGTACCGACCTCGACCTGCACCTGATCACCCCCGACGGCGCCCACATCTGGTACGGCGACCGCGCCGTGGCCAACGGCGCCGCACTCGATGTCGACGTCACCACCGGCTACGGCCCGGAAATCTTCGCCATGCCCGCGCCGATCAAGGGGCAGTATCTGGTGTATGTGAATTACTTTGGCGGTGGGTACCGCAGCGATGAGGAAGGGCAGGATGCGGTTCAGCCGTTGACGACGGCGCAGGTGACGGTGATTACGGAGGAGGGGACGCCGAGTGAGAAGATGGAGACGTTTCTGGTGCCGATGCGGGCGGTGGGGGAGCTGACGTTGGTGAAATCGTTTAGTTATCCGTGAGAGAAAGGGGCGGGATGACATTATTACGGGCATTAAAAAGCCGGCTTGTGGCCGGCTTCTCGGGGACTGGCTTGGTTCATTTTTGGTAAACCGCGCCAGCCTTCAAAACGTACACCCGGATCTTGCGTCCGGCTGTGGGACTTGGCGAGAAAGTCATCTGCCTTGTCGGTGCGATCAGGGCCGCTTGGCGGGTCGATGCGCAAATGTGGGGCGCAGCATACTGATTTTTTTGTGAAATTCCCAGCTTGGTGTGTGAGATGGGGTTCCTGGGTGGGCGAATTGGGTGGTCTGGTGTTTGTTCGCTAGCTCTTGTAGGAGCGAGCATGATCGCGAAAAACCGGAGAACGCTGCGGGGTGCCAGATTTCCCGCGTAATCGTTGACGTCCATCGCGAGCATGCTCGCTCCTACAGAAACGGAAGCGGTGGCCGGCGTTTGTTCAGTGTCGACCACCAGAACACCCAGCCCAGTACCCTGATGTTCTGCTCTTCGATTTGCGCGGGCCTGAAGATTTCATCCGGGTAGTCCGCGCGGTTATGGCTGCGCAAGCGCAGGGAGTTGCCCGGCAGTCGGTGCAGGTATTTGATTCGCAGCATGCCGTCATGTTCGATAGCGTAGATTTCGCCATCGACAATCTGGGTCAGCCCGCGATCGATCGCCAGGGTGGAGCCGTCATCGATTTTCTCGGCCATGCTGTTGCCGATCATCGCGGCGCCGATGGCATCGGTGTGATTAATTTCCAGGAAGTCGAGGTGGCTGCGGGGCAGGCGCAGGCATTGTTCGCGGTCTTCGATGACGTGGGTCTTGTTGGAGCCGGGGGCCGTGATCACTTCCTTGTAGAACGGCAATTCGATGTCGATGGGTTCGACCACGGTGTAGACACCTCGGATCGCCTGGGCGTCGAAGGTGTTGCCGGAGTCGTCGAGCAGGCGCAAGTGCCTGGCGTCTTTCAAGCCTTCGCCGGTTTTCAGCCAGTCGCTGTTGACCGAGAGTTTCCTGGCGACTTCTTCCATGCAGTGGGCGGGCACGCCGCGGCTGTACCAGTTGTGTACATTTTGCGGAGCCGTATCCAGGAATTCGGCGAATCCTGTCGTCGTGATGTTCGCTGCTTCAAGGAGCGCTTTAAACCGAGGGCCGCTAGTGTTCTTTTTCATGACCGGGAGTCTACTGGCGCCGGTCAGGGGTTTGAATAAACGTCCCGTTCAAATTTCGCGGGAAATTTACGACTGGATGTGAGACGCGTTGGGTAAAAAATAAACATGAAAACCTTGGGATGTGGCGAGATCAACAAACTGTTTAAAGCGGCTTTACAGGCGCTCAAAAAAAACCCCGGATCAACCGGGGTTCTTCTTGAAGCTAATGGCTCAAAGCCTGCAGCTGCTCTTAGCCTTTATAGTTGGCAACCGACTGGGTGATCGCAGCACGGGCGGCGTCTGCGCCGTCCCAGCCTTCGATTTTTACCCATTTGCCTTTTTCGAGATCTTTGTAGTTCGCGAAGAAGTGCTCGATCTGCTGGATCAGCAGTGGAGGCAGGTCGGTGTATTCCTTCACGTCGACGTACAGCTGGGACAGCTTGTCGTGTGGAACCGCGATCACTTTGGCATCGCCGCCGCCATCGTCGGTCATGTTCAGGATGCCGACTGGGCGAGCGCGGATCACCGAACCTGGAGCAACCGGGTAAGGGGTTACGACCAGCACGTCGAGGGGGTCACCGTCGTCTGCCAGGGTGTTCGGGATGTAACCGTAGTTGGCCGGGTAGAACATAGGGGTGGCCATGAAACGGTCAACGAACAGGCAATCGCTGTCTTTGTCGATTTCGTATTTGATCGGCGCGTGGTTGGCCGGAATCTCGATCGCGACGTAGATGTCGTTCGGCAGGTCTTTGCCAGCCGGAATCTTGCTGTAGCTCATTGGGCGTTGCCCCCGTTAGTTGACCAGAAACACTTGGCCGGATTGACCAAAAAGTGGCGGCGATTATAGGCATATTCCTACGGCGACGCCACGTACCAGAGGTCGTGTAGACCTTAGTCGTGTGCCTGATAGACCGGGTTCTCGGCCAGAAGTTGCCGCAGCCTCGCCAGCGGGTCCTGGCGATAGAACAGCTTGAGTTGCTCGTAGACCTGTGGATAAGCCTCGTGCAGCAAATCCGGGGCACTGAAGAAGTATTCGCTGGTGACGGCGAAAAACTCGGCCGGGTTTTCCGCGGCATACGGATCAATGGCAGTCTCGGCGTCTGGATTGCGCTCCAGTTGGCGGTCGAGGTCGTCGTAGGCCTCTTGCATGATCCTGGCCCAGTCGCTGACGCGCATATTCGCGTGCAGCGGGGGCAAGCCGTTGGCATCGCCATTGAGCATGTCGAGCTTGTGCGCCAGTTCGTGGATCACCAGGTTGTAGCCCTCCCAGCCACCGCTGGCCATGACCCCGGGCCAGGCCAGGATGATCGGCCCTTGCTGCCAGGCTTCACCGCTGTGCTCGCCGTCCCATTCGTGCACGACCCCACTGGCGTCGCGATGGCGCTGGGGGCTGAGGAAGTCGTCGGGGTAGAGGACGATTTCGTGAAAGCCCTGATACCAGTTCAGGTCGCCCAGATGCAGCAACGGCAGTTGCGCCTGGGCGGCGAGCAGCAGGCGTTGTTCCTGATGCAGCTCGACACCGGGCAGGGCGGTCAGGTGTTTGTCTTGCAGAAACAGTACGCAGGCTTCACGCAGCCACTGGTCTTCGGCGGCGCTGATGCCATCCAGGAAACTCAGGTGATGACGCACCCGCTGCCACATGTCGTCGGCTATCGGGTGCCTGGCCAGGATGCGTCGACGTCGCCAGGCGGCAAGGGACCACATCCTGTCAGCGCGATGCGGTTTTGGAGTTCGAACTGCCAAAACGGCTGCGCACGACACCAATGATCATCGGCACCAGCGACAGCAGGATGATGCCGACCACCAGCAGCGACAGGTTCGATTTGATGAAGGGTACGTTGCCGAAGAAGAAACCCAGGGTGACCAGGCCGCCGACCCAGAGCACCGTGCCCAGCACACTGAAGGCGAAGAAGCGCGGGTAAGGCATTTTCGCGACGCCGGCGACAAAGGGGGCAAAGGTGCGGATGATCGGCAGGAAACGCGCCAGGGTCACGGTTTTGCCGCCGTGTTTGTCATAGAAATCGTGGGTTTGTTGCAAGTAGTCGCGCCGGAAGATCTTCGAGTTCGGGTTGCTGAACAATCGTTCGCCCGCCGTTCGTCCGATGATGTAGTTGGTGCTGTCACCGAGGATCGCCGCGAGCATCAGCAAGCCGCCCAGCAATACCGGGTCCATCCCGCCACCGGCCGCGACGGCGCCAGCGATGAACAGTAGCGAATCGCCCGGCAGGAAAGGCATGACCACCAGGCCGGTTTCACAGAAGATCACCAGGAAGAGAATGGCGTAGATCCATGGCCCGTAGTTGTTGACCAGCAAATCGAGGTAGACATCGAGATGCAGGACGAGATCGAGCGGGTTGAAATCCATGGACGGCACCTGTGGTAACGGCCCGGTTCGGCAGGCCTGCGGATGACTTCGCGTAAGACTACAGACAGGAGGTAGTTTTTCTTACAAGCCGGAAAGAACGGAATTATACGGGCTGGGAAGTGAAAAGCGCGTAGGGTTTGTAGCAGGGGATTTCTGCGAGAACCAGATCGCAGCCTTCGGCCGAACGCTGCGATCTTTTTTCCTTACAACTCGTCGCTGATCGGCAATACGTAGTTCTTGAACTCGGTGTCTTCCTTGAATCCGATGGATTCGTAGGTTTTTTGTGCCACTTCGTTGTTGCTGCTGGTGGACACGCGCATGCGCACCGCGTTGGTTTCCTTGGCCATTTTCTTCGCGGTGCGGATCAGGTTGTCGGCGACCAACTGGCGGCGGGCGTCTTCGGCGACGTAGATGTCGTTTAGGATCCAAACGCGCTTGAGCGAAAGCGAAGAAAAGCTGGGGTACAGCTGACAGAAGCCCAACAGTTTGTTGCTGTCGTCATCGGACAGTGCCAGGTAGATCACCGATTCCTTGCGCCGCAGGCGTTTCTCGAGGAACGCCCGGGACGAGTCCGGGTACGCCAGGGAGCCATAAAACTCGCGATATTTGACGAACAATGGGGTGAGCAGGTCCAGGTGTTCGAGGGTCGCTTGAATAATCCGCATGGTAGTTCTCGTCTTCAAGTGGCTGTCTTCACGTGCTTTGGCGGCAAAGGATACTCACTGGCAGCCGTGCATCGATCCTGCCTGAAAAGGATGAGAAAGTGCAATGCGGAAGCGGTTCAGGCTTGCGGTGAATCCAGTAGGAAATTTCCTTTAATGTCCGCTCCTGCGTCTGACTCCAGCGTTTGCACCTGCGCTTCGTCCTTCAGGTTGACTCCGGATAACTGTCGCCGGCACGCCTCGCGCATCAAATAAAGCAAACGGTGTGCCGCCATGCCGTAAGTCAGGCCTTCGAGGCGTACATTCGAGATGCAGTTGCGATAGGCGTCGGTCAGGCCGACCTTTGGATTGTAGGTGAAATATAATCCCAGGCTGTCTGGAGAGCTCAGGCCAGGGCGTTCGCCGATCAGTATCACGGTCATTTTTGCACCCAACAGTTCGCCAATTTCGTCGGCTACCGCGACCCGGCCCTGTTCTACCAGTATCACCGGTGCCATAGACCATCCGTCGGCTGAACTCTGCTCTGCCAAGCGTGCCAGGAACGGCAGTGTGTGGCGATGCACAGCCAATGCCGACAGCCCATCGGCGACCACGATGGCGAGATCGACCCCCGCAGGATTGGCTGCGGCGTATTCACGCAGTTTTTTTGCCGACTCCACGCTCAATTTTCGCCCCAGATCGGGGCGTTGCAGATAGCTGTTGCGATCAGTTGCAGCGCTATGCAGCAACAGGCTGTCACGACCGCATTCGGCCAATTGCTCGCTGAGGGCGACATGATCGAACGGCAAGTGCACCGCGTCTCGCGCCTGGGCGTGGGCAAACTGAAAGTCTAGTTGTGCGCGGGTCGGCAGGCTGGTGCCGGTGCGGCCCAGGGCAATGCGTGCGGGGGTCAGGCGTCGCAGTTCCAGCCACGGGTTGTGCGGATCAAAAGGTGGTTTTTCCATATCGACACTCATCCCAATTGCGCCAAGGCCTGGCGGAAGGCCGGCGGCAGGCTGTTACCGAAGAGGACCTTGCCGTCCGGTTGCGTGAAAATGCCCATTTTCGCCAGCCATTGCTCGAACTCCGGCGCAGGCTTGAGCCCCAGCGTCTGGCGGGCGTACAGCGCATCGTGGAACGACGTGGTCTGGTAGTTGAGCATGATGTCGTCGGAACCGGGGATGCCCATGATGAAGTTGATCCCGGCGACCCCGAGCAGGGTCAACAGGGTGTCCATATCATCCTGGTCGGCCTCGGCATGGTTGGTGTAACAGATGTCGCAGCCCATCGGCACGCCCAGTAGCTTGCCGCAGAAGTGGTCTTCGAGGCCGGCGCGGATGATCTGCTTGCCGTTGTAGAGGTATTCGGGGCCGATGAACCCGACTACGGTGTTCACCAGGAACGGCTTGAAATGGCGGGCCACGGCGTAAGCCCTGGTTTCGCAAGTTTGTTGGTCGACGCCGTGGTGGGCATTGGCCGACAGGGCGCTGCCCTGGCCGGTTTCGAAATACATCAGGTTCTTGCCGAGCGTACCGCGGTTGAGGCTCAAGCCGGCGTCGTATCCTTCCTGGAGTACATTGAGATTGATGCCGAAGCTGGCGTTGGCCGCCTCGGTGCCAGCGATCGACTGGAATACCAGGTCCAGGGGGACGCCGCGATTGACCGCTTCGATCGAGGTGGTGACATGGGTCAGCACACAAGCCTGGGTCGGGATTTCGTAGCGTTGGATGATCGCATCGAGCATTTCCAGCATGGCGCAGATCGAGGCGATGCTGTCGGTGGCCGGGTTGATGCCGATCATGGCATCACCGTTTCCGTGCAGCAGGCCATCCAGAATACTCGCGGCAATGCCGGCCGGTTCGTCCGTCGGGTGGTTGGGTTGCAGGCGGGTAGACAGGCGACCGCGCAGGCCCAAGGTGCCGCGGAACTGCGTAACGACCCGGATTTTCTGCGCGACCAGCACCAGGTCCTGTACGCGCATGATCTTCGACACGGCAGCCGCCATTTCCGGGGTCAGGCCGGGGGCGAGGGCGCGCAGGACCTGTTCGTCGGCGGCGTCGCTGAGCAGCCAGTCGCGAAAACCGCCGACAGTGAGATGGCTGACCACTGCGAAAGCCTGTTTATCGTGGGTGTCGATGATCAGTCGGGTGACTTCATCGGTCTCATAGGGAATCAGGACTTCCTGCAGGAAGTGGCTCAGCGGGATGTCAGCCAACACCATCTGCGCAGCGACGCGCTCGCCGTCATTGAGGGCGGCGACGCCGGCCAGGTAGTCCCCGGAGCGTGCCGGGGTGGCCTTGGCCATCACTTCCTTGAGGTTTTCAAAGCGGTAGGTCTGGGCGCCGACGGAATGGGCATAAACGGCCATGGGCGGTGTCCTCCAAATAACTCAAATTCACTGCTTATCCTTTGTAGGAGCTGTCGAGTGCAGCTCCTACAGGGGCGTGGTGTGCACCTTGATAGGGCGTTGCCGGGCTGCTAGATACCTTCGAGCATAGCGTCCGCCGGTGCTTCGGAGCGCTGCCGCGCGGTCAATTGGAAATACAGGTAGCCGGCCGCCATGAAGCCAAGGAAGACCAGGCCGATCAAGGTGTTGAACCACGCCATCGCGACCAGGCACACCAGCGCCAGGAACAGCGCGATCCCCGGTACGATCGGATAACCCGGTGCGCGGAAGGTGCGCTCGAGGTTCGGCTCGGTTTTACGCAGTTTGAACAGGCTCAGCATACTGATGATGTACATGACGATGGCACCAAATACCGACATGGTGATCATCGCCGCCGTCAGTGACATGCCTTGCAGGTTGACCAGGCCATCGCTGTAGATCGCTGCAATGCCGATCACGCCACCGGCCAGGATCGCCCGATGTGGGGTCTGGAAACGCGAAAGCTTGGCCAGGCTGCGTGGCAGGTAACCGGCGCGGGCCAGGGCGAAGAATTGCCGCGAGTAACCGAGAATGATCCCGTGGAAACTCGCCACCAGGCCAAACAGGCCGATCCAGACCAGCATGTGCATCCAGGTCGAATTGTTGCCGACTACCGCTTTCATGGCCTGGGGCAGCGGGTCATTGATGTTTGCCAGTTGACGCCAGTCGCCGACGCCACCGGCCATTACCATTGTGCCGATGGCCAGGAACACCAGGGTCAGGATGCCGCTGACGTATGCCCGGGGAATCGTACGTTTCGGGTCCTTGGCTTCCTCGGCGGCCATGGCGGCGCCTTCGATGGCGAGAAAGAACCAGATGGCGAAGGGAATGGCGGCGAAAATGCCGGGAATGGACGCGATAGTGAATTCACTGGAGCCAGACCAGCCATTGAGCACGAAATTGCTGAAACTGAACCCAGGCGCGACCACACCCATGAACACCAGCAGTTCGGCGACGGCCAGCACGGTCACCACCAGTTCGAAGGTGGCGGCGATGCTGACGCCGAGAATATTGAGGGTCATGAACACGAAGTAGGCGCCGACGGCGGCGATTTTCGGGTCCAGTTCCGGGTATTGCACATTCAGATAGGCACCGATGGCCATGGCGATGGCCGGGGGCGCGAAAACAAACTCGATCAGGGTCGCGATGCCGGCGATCAATCCGCCTTTTTCACCGAAGGCTCGCCGACTGTAGGCAAATGGCCCGCCCGCATGGGGAATCGCCGTGGTCAACTCGGTGAAACTGAAGATGAAACAGGTATACATCGTTGCCACCATCAGGGCGGTGACGAGGAACCCCAGGGTCCCGGCGGTGCCCCAGCCGTAACTCCAGCCAAAGTACTCGCCGGAAATCACCAAGCCAACGGCAATGCCCCATAAATGCAGGGTGCCGAGTGTGGGTTTGAGCTGTGTGGTAGTTGTCATAAGTCCTCGCTGGCCTTTTTGATTGGACTTTCGGGTGCTGCGTTTGGGTGGATTGCGGGCAAGCAAAGGCCGTGCCAGAGCGGCCAGACCTAGAGTGGTTGTGTCATTCAGGACGCCATCGCCGGCAAGCCAGCTCCCACAGGGGGATGCGTCGGCTCACACACTACAAAACCCTGTAGGAGCGAGCTTGCTCGCGATGACTAGCGCAAGGGCGACACAGACCTGTCCGCATCGCCCCCGATTTTTTAGAAGAAGCCCAGCGGATTGATGTCGTAGCTCACCAGCAGGTTCTTGGTCTGCTGATAATGGTCGAGCATCATCTTGTGGGTTTCACGGCCGACGCCGGACTTCTTGTAGCCACCGAACGCGGCATGCGCCGGGTACAGGTGGTAGCAGTTGGTCCACACGCGACCCGCCTTGATCGCCCGGCCCATGCGATAGGCGCGGTTGATGTCGCGGGTCCACAGGCCGGCCCCCAGACCGAACTCGGTGTCGTTGGCGATGGCCAGGGCTTCGGCTTCGTCCTTGAAGGTGGTGATGCTCACCACCGGGCCAAAGATTTCTTCCTGGAACACGCGCATCTTGTTGGTGCCCTTGAGCAGCGTCGGCTGGATGTAATAGCCGCTCGCCAGGTTGCCCTCGAGTTTTTCCACCTTGCCGCCGGTCAGCAGCTCGGCGCCTTCGCCCTTGGCGATTTCCAGGTAGGACAGGATCTTGTCGAATTGCTGCTCGGACGCCTGGGCGCCGACCATGGTGTCGGTGTCCAGCGGGTCGCCGCGTTTGATCGACAGGACTTTTTTCATCACCTCTTTCATGAAGTCGTCGTAGATCGATTCCTGCACCAGGGCGCGGGAAGGGCAGGTGCAGACTTCGCCCTGGTTGAAGAACGCCAGCACCAGGCCTTCGGCGGCCTTCTCGATGAAGGACGGTTCGGCCTGCATGATGTCTTCGAAGAAGATATTCGGCGACTTGCCGCCCAGCTCCACGGTGGACGGAATGATGTTCTCGGCCGCGCATTTCATGATGTGCGAGCCGACCGGGGTCGAGCCAGTGAAGGCGATCTTGGCGATGCGCTTGCTGGTGGCCAGCGCTTCGCCGGCTTCTTTGCCGAAGCCCTGCACGATGTTCAGCACGCCGGGTGGCAGCAGGTCGCCGATCAACTCGACCAGCACGGTGATGCCCAGCGGGGTTTGTTCGGCAGGCTTGAGCACCACGCAGTTACCGGCGGCCAGGGCCGGGGCGAGTTTCCAGGCGGCCATCAGGATCGGGAAGTTCCACGGGATGATCTGCCCGACCACGCCCAGGGGTTCATGGATGTGATAGGCCACGGTGTTGCCGTCGATTTCGGCAGCGCTGCCTTCCTGGGCGCGGATGCAGCCGGCGAAGTAGCGGAAATGGTCGGCGGCCAGCGGGATGTCGGCATTGAGGGTTTCGCGCACGGCCTTGCCGTTGTCCCAGGATTCGGTGATTGCCAACAGTTCCAGGTTCTGTTCGATGCGGTCGGCGATTTTCAGCAGCACCAGCGAACGCGCCTGGGCGGACGTGGCGCCCCAGGCATCGGCGGCCGCGTGGGCAGCGTCCAGGGCTTTGTCGATGTCTTCAGCCGTGGAGCGCGGGAATTCGGCAATCGGTTGGCCATTTACTGGCGAGGTATTGGTGAAGTACTGACCTTTGACAGGCGCGACGAACTCGCCGCCGATGTAATTTCCATATTTGCTCTTGAACGAAACGATAGCGCCTTCAGTACCGGGGTGAGCGTAACGCATGATGGTTTCTCCTTGGGTTCTTGTGCTTATAAGGAAGACGCGCATGTGCGCTTGCTTTAAGCGTAGAGCAAAGGCCGGGCCACCGCCTTGCAGGTCAGGTAAATCAAGACCTTGCGCGATTTTTGTCGGACGGGCGGGAGGCGCCTGTGACGCTTTCGGTACAGTCCCTGTGACACTTTGTACCGGTTCTGGTGCGGCCTGTGACTGGACGGTCTTGCCAGCGTTGCAATGCTGGCCAGGCTGGAGGATGCTCGGCATCACCGCAAGCACGGGTCGCCGAGCCCCGGGGAGAATAATAAGAAATGCACGACAACCATTTGAGTCGCCATGCCCAGCAAGTGTTGACCGTGACCCAGGGCAAGGCCCACCTGCATGGCCCTGGCAGCGACCCGTCGATCGCCCGTTCCTGGCTGCGCTGCCTCGAGGACTACCACCTCGACCCGGCCTTGAACATGGCGCCGACGGTGCTGGAACATGGCCGCGTGCTGGAAAGTCGCGAACGCTTGCAGCAAGTGCTACACATCGCCGGCAATGAAATGACCAGTCTGCATCAGCAGCTCTCCGGTGCCGGCCATGCCGTGCTGTTGACCGATGCTCGCGGCGTGATCCTCAATTGCGTGACGGCGCCGGCCGAACGCAAGATTTTCGAACGTGCCGGCCTCTGGCTGGGTGCCGACTGGAGCGAGGCCTGTGAAGGCACCAATGGCATCGGCACCTGCCTGGTGGAGCGCCAGTCGCTGACCATTCATCAGGACGAACATTTTCGCGGGCGGCATACCGGCCTGACCTGCTCGGCGAGCCCGGTATTCGATCCGCACGGCGAGCTGCTAGCCGTACTCGACGTGTCTTCCGCCCGGCACGAGGTATCGCGGCAAAGTCAGTTCCATACCATGGCTTTGGTCAATCTGTCGGCGAAGATGATCGAGAGCTGCTATTTCCTGCGTTGTTTCGATAATCAATGGCTGCTGCGTTTTCATCTGCAGGCCGAGTCCGTCGGCTTGTTCAGCGAAGGGCTGCTGGCGTTCGACGGCGAAGGGCGGATCTGCGCGGTCAATCAGAGTGCACTGAACCTGCTGGGGCATATCCGTGGCGGTTTGTTGGGCAAGCCGGTGGAGGCATTTTTCGACTGCTCGCTGGACGAACTGCTCGGCCGCGCGAGCGTCAATGCCAGCGCGAGCTGGCCGCTGCGTACCCGGGACGGGCGCAATCTGTTCGCCGTGTTACGTGGGCAATCGCGAAAAGTTTCGGTACCGTTGGTGCCAGACCCGGTGGTTGAAGAGCGCCCGAACCTGTCGGGCATCTGCCTGGGTGACCCGGCCTTGCAGGCGGATTTTCGCAAGGCCTTGCGCGTATACGAACGGGACGTGCCATTGCTGATCAACGGCGAAACCGGTTCGGGCAAGGAAGCCTTTGCCAAGGCCGTGCACCAAGCCAGCCAGCGCGCGGAAAAAGCCTTCGTCGCCCTCAACTGTGCGGCCATCCCCGAAAGCCTGATCGAGAGCGAGCTGTTCGGTTACCGCGGCGGCAGCTTCACCGGTGCACGCAAGGAGGGCATGCGCGGCAAGCTGCAGCAGGCCGACGGCGGGACGTTGTTCCTCGATGAAATCGGCGACATGCCCCTGGCCTTGCAGACCCGTTTGTTGCGCGTGCTGGAAGATCGGCAAGTGGTGCCGATCGGTGGCGAGCCGGAATCGGTCAATGTGCGGATCATCAGCGCCACGCACCGCAATCTGCTGGAGAGGGTGCAGGACGGCAGTTTTCGCGAGGATCTGTATTACCGCCTCAATGGCTTGGAAGTCGCGTTGCCAGCGTTGCGCGAGCGCAGTGATAAATCGCAGTTGCTCGACTACTTGCTGGCCGAAGAGGCGCGCGGAGAAACCGTATTGATCGACGGGCCGGCGCGTGAGGTGTTGTTGGGATTTGCCTGGCCGGGCAACGTGCGACAGATGCGCAATGTGTTGCGCACGCTGGCGGCATTGTGTGACGGCGGACGAATCGCGCTTGAGGATCTGCCGGCGATGATTCGTCAGGCACGGCAAGTGGTCATGCCGAAAATTGAACAGCCTTGCGAGCATCCACTGGAGGATGCCGAGCGCCTGGCGCTGTTGAATGCGCTGGAGCATACGCGCTGGCATATGACGAATACGGCTGAACAGCTGGGAGTCAGCCGCAATACCCTGTATCGAAAACTTCGCAAGCACGGCATCGCCCGGTAATCCGCGGCGTGTCCATTCGCGAGCAGGCTCGCTCCCACAGGATGTTGGGTTGAACCCACAATTCGGGGGCTGACCCAGATCTACTGTGGGAGCGAGCCTGCTCGCGAATGGCGTCATTGAGGACGAAACAAAGGTGCGAATTTTTCCCCCCTAAGCTAACCTGCGGCCATGTTTTACGAGGTCGACTATGCACATTCATATTCTGGGTATCTGCGGCACTTTCATGGGTTCGATGGCAGTCCTGGCCAAAGAGCTCGGCCATCACGTGACCGGCTCCGATGCCAACGTCTACCCGCCGATGAGCACTCAACTCGAGGCACAGGGCATCGAGTTGACCCAGGGCTACGACCCGGCGCAACTGGACCCGGCGCCTGATCTGGTGGTCATCGGCAACGCCATGTCGCGAGGCAACCCGGCGGTCGAGTACGTGCTGAACAAAGGACTGCCTTATGTCTCCGGCCCACAATGGCTGGCCGACCACGTGCTGCAAGGTCGCTGGGTACTGGCCGTGGCCGGTACGCATGGCAAGACCACCACCAGCAGCATGCTCGCCTGGGTGCTGGAGCACGCAGGCATGAGCCCGGGCTTCCTGATAGGCGGTGTACCGCAGAACTTCTCGGTGTCGGCACGCCTGGGCGACACGCCGTTTTTCGTGATCGAAGCCGATGAATACGACAGCGCGTTTTTCGACAAGCGCTCCAAGTTCGTTCACTACCGTCCGCGCACGGCAATCCTGAACAACCTGGAGTTCGACCACGCCGATATCTTCCCGGATCTGCCAGCGATCGAACGGCAGTTCCATCATCTGGTGCGGACTATTCCGAGCGAAGGCCTGGTGATTCATCCGACCACCGAGCCGGCCTTGCTGCGTGTCATCGAGATGGGTTGCTGGACCCCGGTGCAAACCACCGGTGCGGGCGGGCAATGGCAGGTCAAGCTGCTCAGCGACGATGGCTCGCAATTCGAAGTGATGTTCGAAGGCGTCGCTCAAGGCGTGGTCGAGTGGGACATGACCGGCCAGCACAACGTGGCCAACGCATTGGCCACGTTGGCCGCGGCGCGCCATGTTGGCGTGGCGCCGGCCCTGGGCATTGCTGCCTTGAGCGCTTTCAAGAGTGTGAAGCGTCGGATGGAAAAAGTTGCCGAGGTCCGTGACATCACCATCTATGACGACTTCGCCCATCATCCGACGGCCATTGCCACCACGCTCGACGGCCTGCGCAAGCGCATTGGCGATGCGCCGTTGATTGCGATCATCGAGCCTCGCTCCAACTCCATGAAGCTTGGCGCGCACCGTGACGGCTTGCCAGAGAGCGTGGTCGATGCCGACCAGGTGATCTGGTATGCACCGGCCAATCTCGGCTGGGATCTGGCAGGCACCGCCGCACTGTGCACGGTACCGTCGATAGTCAGCGACTCGCTGGAAGGCATCATTGAGCGGGTCAAGAGCCAGGCCCAGCCAGGCACCCACGTGGTGATCATGAGCAACGGCGGCTTCGGCGGCCTGCATGGCAAGCTGGCCGAGGCGCTCAAATGAGCAACGGTCCCGATCGCATCACGCTGGCGATGACCGGCGCTTCCGGCGCCCAGTACGGCTTGCGCCTGCTCGATTGCCTGGTGCGCGAAGACCGCGAAGTGCACTTCCTGATTTCCAAGGCCGCGCAACTGGTGATGGCTACCGAAACCGACGTCACGTTGCCGCCCAAGCCACAGGCGATGCAAGCCTTCCTTACCGAGTACACCGGTGCTGCCGCCGGGCAGATTCGGGTCTACGGCAAGGAAGACTGGATGTCGCCGGTGGCCTCGGGCTCCGGCGCGCCGGCGGCGATGGTGGTAGTCCCATGCTCTACCGGGACGCTGTCGGCCATCGCGACGGGAGCCTGCAACAACCTGATCGAGCGTGCCGCTGATGTGACGCTCAAGGAGCGGCGCCAGTTGATCCTGGTGCCGCGTGAAGCGCCATATTCAAGCATTCACCTGGAGCACATGCTCAAGCTGTCGAACATGGGCGTGACGATTTTGCCGGCATCGCCGGGTTTCTATCATCAGCCACAAACCATCGACGACCTGATCGATTTCGTTGTGGCGCGGATCCTCAATCTGCTGAGCATTCCCCAGGACATGCTGCCGCGTTGGGGTGAATATCATCTGAGCAGCGATGAATAAGCTGCTGGTGATTGTGCTGGCGCTACAGCTGGCGGGATGTGCCACGGCGCGTACGCTGGATGCTGCCAAGCCGGGAGCGCCAGTGGTCTACTCCGGGACGCGGCTGGATTGGTATGCGCTCAATGGCGGCTGCTGCGCGATGGACCGTTTTGGTGCCGAGGCACCGAGCTATCCGGGTGTAGATCTGCCGGCCAGCGCGTTGCTCGACACGCTGCTGTTGCCGTTGTCGCTGCTGACTGTGATCGGGGTCAGCTTTCAGGCAACGGGTGGACTGTAAAGACAAAAGATCGCAGCCTGCGGCAGCTCCTACATTGGGAGTGTGTACACCCTGTAGGAGCTGCCGCAGGCTGCGATCTTTTGATTTACTTGCCCAACTTCCTCAACTCGTCCGACTCGACAATCCGCACCCCATCCTGCTCCTCCAGAGCGAGGCGCCACATCGCGCGGGCCAGTTGGCAGGCTTCAATGCCTCGGTATTTGCCGGGAATCAGTTTCGACAAAGGCCCGGCGAACTGCTCGCCCAGGCGTGGTTCAGTGCGTTCGCCCAGCAGCAACGATGGACGGCAGATGGTCAACTGTGGCCAATTCTGCGCGCGCAAGGCATGTTCCATCTCGCCTTTGACCCGGTTGTAGAAAATCGAGGATCTGCGATCGGCACCCAGGGCGCTGATCACGATCAGGTGCCGGGCGCCCATCTCCCGGGCACGTTTGGCGAAGGCCACCACCATGTCCAGGTCCACCGCGCGAAACGCCTCCTCCGAGCCGGCCTGTTTGATGGTAGTGCCCAGGCAGCAGTAGGCGATGTCAACGCGGCCGTTCAATTGCGGCAGAAACTCAGAGGGATCGCCCACCGGATTTTCCAAGTGGGGATGCTCGGCCAGTGGCCGGCGTGAGGGGGCCAATACTCGCGATATCGTTGGCTCGTTGAGCAAGCGATCAAGTAAGTGTTCACCGGTTAATCCGGTGGCTCCGGCAAGCAACACGTGCTGAGGCGTCAAGTACATAGTGTTTCTCCCTTGATACTGTTCAGCTTAGTTGTTCTTTGCATCCTTGTTGTCAATGGAAACACTTTGCAGGGCTTTTCTTGCCTGCTGCTTGCGTAACAGTTGCCAGTGCGAGAGCACGGTTCTAGGCGCCCAGATCTGCGGTTCGGAGGCTTCGAAATTGTCTGTCAGCTCGCGCTCGGCGACGGTGGCCTTGGCCAGTTTGAAGGCTTGTTCCAAGTCATCGGTCTGGTTCAGTGCCCGGGCAAACAGGGCATCGCCGAAGTAGGTGAAGTTGGCTTCTTCGGAACAACCGAAAGACACGCGGTCAGCGCGCGAGGCGGTCATGATCAGGGTGCGTTCGTCTTTCAGGGCGGGGATGAAACCGCCGGAGTAGCAGGACGAAATCACGATGATCTTGTCGCGGTTTTTCAGTGGGGCGAGGACGGCGGCAAGCTCGTCGGCCGGCAGATCGGCCAGTTCCATGCGCGGCTGGTCGAGCACCAGTTCGTGCTCGCTGGTGCCGTGACTGGTCAGGTAGATGAAAATCAGGTCTTCCGGGCCAGTGCGTTCGGCCAGCGTCACGGCGGAGCGCCTCAGGTTCTCGCGGGTGGCCATCGGCCGGTCGCCGAGGTGGTCGCGATGGTTCACCAGGCGGATTTGGCCATAGGCACCGAAACGGCTGGTGAGCATGTTCGCGACATAGTCGGATTCACGCAGGAAAACACTCTGCTTGCCATCGCCGCCAAGGGTCAGGGTGTACAGCTCCACCGCCGGGGTTGAGGCTGGGACGTTGGTAAACGCTTCTTCGAGCAAGCGTCCCTGGGCCAGCAAACCCAGCTCGAGGGTGTCTGGCAGTAATTTGCCTTCGGCGTCGCGCACCCGCTGGCCGTTGATCCAGGTGCCACTGAGCACGGCGCCGTCGGTGAGGACCAGGGTGCCGCGTCCGGAATAAGTGTCGTTGTCGAATTGGCCGGTGTAGAAACTACCGTCGGCCAGGTTCAAGCGACCTTGGCCGCTGAAGCGCCAGTCATTGAAGTGGCCGATGTAGTGGCTGCCGTCGGCGCCGATCAATTCGCCCTTGCCGTTTAGCGAGCCTTCCTTGAATTGACCCAGCCATACGTCGCCATCGGCATTTTCATAACGGCCCTTGCCGTGCAATTGGTTGTTTTTGAACGCGCCGACATAGATGTCACCTTCCGCACTGTTGAAGGTTCCGTTACCTTCCAGCTGACCGTCGACGAAGTGTCCGGTGAATTGATTGCCGCTGCCGTCGCTGCGCTGGCCCTCGCCGTTGGGCTTGCCGTGGGCGAATTGGCCCTGATAGGCACTGCCATCTTCGAGTTCCAGGCGACCGAGCCCTGAAAATTGATCGGCCTTGAATTCGCCGCGGTAGATCATGCCGTTTTCTTTGAGGGTGCCTTCGCCGTCGCGACGGCCAAGCTTGAAACCGCCGTTGTAGCTGCCGGCGTTGGTGGTCAGGGTTCCCTGGCCGTCAAACAGGCCTTGCTTGAACTGGCCGCGATAAGCCTCGCCATTACTGCCATGCCACTCACCCTGGCCATGCCATTGTCCCTGGTCGAACTCGCCGGCGTACCAGCTGCCGTTCGGGTAATCGATACGGCCCTGGCCCTGCAGCAATCCGTTTACCAGGTCTCCGCGATAGCGTCCGCCGTCCGGCAGGCGGGCGTCCGCGGGCAATAGCGATTCGCCGTCGCCGCAAGCGGTGAGCATCAGGGTCAAGGCGAGGAGTGCAAGTGGGCGCATAGCGGGTTCCGGGCAATTAGGCGACCGAGTATGCCGCAGCCATGTGTCCATATACAGCCGGTAGAAAAGCATCTGGTGCGAAACAGCGTGTGCTGCTTCGCACCGGCAGGGCTTACACGAAGCAGAGTGACAGGGATTCGGCGACGTACGCCGGTTTCTCCATGCCTTCGATTTCCAGTGTGGCGATGGCCTTGAGCAGCAATTGGCCGGGTTTTTTCTCGGTGACCTCGGACAGTTCGACCTTGAGGCGCACCTTCGAGTCGACCTTGACCGGCTGAATGAAACGCACGCTATCCAGGCCGTAGTTGACCACCATCTTCAAGCCTTCGGGCATGACGAGGATGTCTTCCATCAATTTTGGAATCAGCGACAGCGAAAGGAAACCATGGGCGATGGTGCTGCCAAACGGCGTTTGCGCGGCTTTGGCCGGGTCGACATGGATGAACTGGAAGTCCCCTGTGGCTTCGGCGAACAGGTTGATGCGTTCCTGATCGATGGTGAGCCATTCGGAACATCCGAGTTCCTTGCCGACATAATCTTTGAGCTCTGCAGCAGGTACAAAGGGCATTGAGACTCTCCTTGGGTTCATCGGTTTTATAGTTTTTAGGTGGGGGGATTTGACCTCCCGGATTACCACTTTAGATCACCATGGCAAAACGCTGCGGTCAACTGACCATGCTTATGGCGAATGCCGATCCATAGCGCAAGCGTGCTTATAATGCGTCGGCCAATGCGGGTGACGGATTTTGCGGGGGATCTTTGATGTTGTTACGTGGCCTGACCTGGCTGGTGCTGTTCCAATTGCTCGGCACCGCGACCAACCATTTGTTTTTACCCTTCCTGCCGGGGCCGATTATCGGTCTGCTGCTGTTACTGATATTTCTCATCGGTCGTGGCCAGGTCGGCGAGCCGTTGAACCTTGCAGCCAGCAGCCTGCTGCGCTACCTGCCGTTACTGCTGGTGCCACCGGCGGTGGGGGTGATGGTGTACGCCGCGGACATCGCCGCCGATTTCTGGGCGATTGTCGGCGCGCTGGTGTTGTCATTGTTGCTGTCGATGGCGTTCGCCGGAGTCCTCATGCAGCGCATGGTCAAGCGCCATGTTCATCCTGAGGACGGCCAATGATCCTTGACTGGCACGGCGCCTGGACGTCAGTGATTCATCATCCGTTGTTTGGTATCGGCATCACGCTCGGTGCCTATCAGCTGGTACTGGCAGCGTTCGAGAAAACCCGCTGGATCTTTTTGCAGCCCGTGCTGGTCTCCATGTTGCTGGTGATCGGTGTGCTGGTGGGCTGCGGCCTGACCTACGCCGAGTACCGCAAGAGCACTGAGATCCTGAGTATTCTGCTCGGCCCCGCGACGGTCGCGCTGGCGGTGCCGCTTTACCTCAATCTGCGGCGGATTCGACAGTTGTTCTGGCCGATATTTACTACGCTGGTGATAGGTGGTGTGGTCGCCACATGCATGGGGGTGCTGTTGGGCTGGTGGTTCGGGGCCGAACACATGATCCTGATGACCATGGCGCCGAAATCGGTAACATCGCCTATCGCCATGCTGGTGGCCGAGCAGATTGGTGGTGTCGCCGCGCTGGCGGCGGTGTTCGTTTTGATCACCGGAGTGATCGGGGCTATCTTCGGTCCGAGTCTGTTGACCCGGCTCGGTGTCCACAGTCCAGAGGCTCGCGGCATGGCACTGGGCATGACCGCCCACGCGGTGGGCACTGCGGTAGCGATGCAGGAAAGTGACGAATGCGGCGCCTTCGCGGCGCTGGCGATGAGTTTGATGGGCGTGGCCACGGCGGTATTCCTGCCGTTGGCGGTGTCGATGGTGGTGTAAGGAATATGTCTATGAGTCTGCCGCTTTTTCCGCTGAACACGGTGTTGTTTCCTGGTTGCATCCTCGACCTGCAGATCTTCGAGGCGCGTTACCTGGACATGATCGGTCGCTGCATGAAACAGGGCGGCGGCTTTGGCGTGGTGTGCATCCTTGAGGGAAGTGAAGTCGGTATCGCGCCGCAGGGCTTTGCCATGGTCGGTTGTGAAGCGCGTATCACCGATTTTCAGCAGCAGGACAACGGCCTGCTGGGTATTCGGGTCGAGGGCGGGCGACGGTTCAAAGTGTTGTCTACCGAAGTCCAGCGCGACCAACTGATTCTGGCCGAGGTCGAATGGCTGGAAGACGAGCCCGAGCAACCCCTGCAGGACGAAGATGCCGACCTGGTGGCCTTGCTCAAGGCCCTGGCCGAACACCCGATGGTCGAAGCGCTGAACATGGGTACCGAAGCGGCGGGCCAGCAATCACTGGCCAACCAGTTGGCGTACCTGTTGCCCTTCGCCGAAGAGGACAAGATCGATCTGTTGCAACTCGATGATCCGCAGCAGCGGCTGGATGCGATTCAGGCGTTGCTGGATGAGTTGCAGGGCGAGTTGTTCGCCTGACGCGGCCAAAAAATCGCAGCCTGCGGCAGCTCCTACATGAATTTGGTATGCATTCTGTAGGAGCTGCCGCAGGCTGCGATCTTTTGCTTTTGGCTAATACGCGTACCGCAACATCGTATGTGGCAAATGCCTCAATATGAAGAACCCGAACAATGCCACCAGTGACGGCAGCACCAGCCACCAGACTTTTGGCGGCATGGCGTTCAGCGAGGTCTGGCGCTGGCTGAGCCACAGGCTCGCGGCGCAGACGCACGATGCCAGCATCGCTCCTGCCAGCACATCTGTCGGCCAGTGTGCGCCGAGGTAAACCCGCGACAGGGAAATTGCCAGCGCCGGCAGGCACGCCACCAACAGCCAGGTCAGGCGCATGCGCGGGGGTTGTCCGCGGCCGGCCAGTACGGCGAGGGTCAGGAACAGCGCGAATGACCCGGAGGCGTGGCCGCTGGGCATGCTGTAGCTGGTCAGCGGGTCGCTCAATACTTCGGGGCGCAGGCGGGCAAAGAAGTGTTTGGTCAGGGTGTTGCCCAGGGCGGTGCAAAGCAGGGTGGTGGTGGCGAAGATCAGCTGGCGCCATTGCCGTGTAACCAGCAGCAGCACCACCAGCAAGGCGCTGAAGATCAGCATGTTGCGGAATTCGCCGATGAGGGTGAAGACCACCGCCACTTCATCGAGCATCGGGCTGCGGTGTTCCTGCACCAGGGTCATCACGCCTTGGTCGAGGGCATTCAGATGCGGATAGCCGATAAACAGGCCCGCCAGAATCAGCAAGCTCATGCCGGCAATGAACACCGTGGCCTTGCGATGGCGGCGCAGGCTGCTGGTGGCGCTAAGCCCGATCATGAGTGTAATGCTGCCGGCGACGATGCCGGCTTCAGGCCAGAAGCCTTCGGGCAGTGGCAGGCGAATCGCCGCGCCCGTGGCCCATCCCGGTAGCAGGTACGCCACCGACCAGCCCGCACCGGCTAGCAGGCTGACCGCAAAGAACCGTGGGAACGGCATGTCGAACATCCCGGCGACCATCGGCAACATGGGGCGCAAGGGGCCGATGAAGCGTCCGACCAGCAGGCTGGCGATGCCATAGCGCTGGAAATACGCCTCGGCCCCGGCGATCCATTCCGGGTGATGACGCAAGCCGGGCAGGCGCCGGATGTTCTGATGGAAGTGTCGGCCGAGGAAATACGAGACCACGTCGCCCAGCACGCCGGCGAGAAACCCCAGCAGCAGCGTTTCACTCAGCGACAGCGCGCCGCTGCCGGCCAGTACCGCCACGGCGAACAGCAATACCGTGCCCGGCACGATCAGGCCGGCAATCGCCAGGCATTCAACAAAGGCCACGATGAATACCGCTGCCGCCAACCATTGCGGGTTGACCGTCAACCAACCGGTCACGCTATCGAGCCATGGGCCCATAAAAACAACTCCATTGAATGTTCAAGTGATTCCAAGGCCACCGTAGACCCCATGTGGGAGCGGGCTTGCTCGCGAAAGCGGAGTATCAGACGACATTTACGTTGACTGGAAGACCGCCTTCGCGAGCAAGCCCGCTCCCACATTAGATGTGCGTTGAATCAGGACAGCACAAAATAGTCGCGACCTTCGACCTGGCCCCGCCGCAGCGGGTTCCGCGTGCAATAGGCGGCATAGGCCGCGTCAACGAAGCGGTACATCAGGTGGTCGTCGCGCCCATGGGGAATGCCCAGGCGCGTGGCCTGGATAACATGGGCGGGCGTCTGGCCGACGTCTTCCACCAGCAGCACCTCATGGTCGAAGCGCTTGGCGTCCCAGACCGGCACTTTCAGGCCCAGGGCCTTGCACAGCAGCGTTTGCCCCGCGCAAAGCTTTTGCGACGGGCGAGGGCGGCCCTGGGCGTCGGGGTTGTTCAGCAGCATCTGCGCCAGGCTCGAAGGTCCGCTCAGTTCATCGACCCAAGGGTAGGCGGACTTGATCAGCACTGCGTTACCCGGGCCCTGGGCGCTGAAGTTCAGCGAGTCACCTCCGCGGGCGTAATACATATAGATGTGCCCGCCATCCAGAAATAAAGCCTTACGCTTTTCCGTATAGCCGAGGGAGGCGTGGCTGCCTTTTTCTGCGCAATAGTAGGCTTCTGTCTCGATGATCCGCGCGCTGAGCCACAGATCACCGACCCGATGACGAATGACTTTGCCCAGCAAGTCGCGGGCGAGAATTTGCGCGTCGCGGTCGAAAAACGCGTCTGGGAGGCCCTTGGGCAGGCTCGCGGAGGACACATGAACAGGCAAGTTGGACATGGTGGGCAGCGTTTATCAAGGCTGAGTGAGTCGTGATGATAACAATTTGCTGCTTAATCCCAGCTGAACGTCGGCAAATTGCCCTCGATTTCGACCATCCGCCCGTCACCGCTGTTAGTCGGCGGACGCGACAGTTATAATCTGCCGCTTTACTCTTTACCAAGACCTAATCAAAGACCACTCCAGACCATGACTGAGTCCGTTCTTGACTACATGACCCGTTTGGGTCGCGCCGCCCGCGAGGCTTCCCGCGTCATCGGCCGTGCCAGTACCGCGCAGAAGAACCGCGCGTTGCAGGCCGCTGCCAATGCGCTGGATGCTGCCCGCGGCGAATTGACCGCTGCCAATGAGCTGGACTTGGCGGCTGGCCGCGCCAATGGTCTGGAACCGGCCCTGCTCGAGCGCCTGGCGCTGACCCCGGCGCGAATCGACGGCATGATCGTGGGTCTGCGACAGGTCGCGGCGCTGCCCGACCCGGTCGGTGCGATCCGCGATATGAGCTATCGTCCGTCGGGTATCCAGGTGGGCAAGATGCGCGTGCCGCTGGGCGTGATCGGGATCATCTACGAATCGCGACCGAACGTTACCATCGATGCCGCCAGCCTGTGCCTGAAGTCCGGCAACGCGACCATCCTGCGCGGCGGCTCCGAAGCCATTCATTCCAATCGTGCCATCGCCGCCTGCATCCAGCGCGGCCTGGCCGAGGCCGATCTGCCGGCCGCCGTGGTGCAAGTGGTCGAAACCACCGATCGCGCTGCCGTCGGCGCGCTGATCAGCATGCCTGAGTTCGTCGACGTCATCGTGCCCCGTGGTGGCCGTGGCCTGATCGAGCGCGTCAGTCGTGACGCTCGAGTGCCGGTGATCAAGCATCTGGACGGTATCTGCCACGTCTACGTGGGCGAGCACGCCGATCTGGCGAAGGCCCAGCGCATCGCATTCAACGCCAAAACCTACCGTTATGGCATCTGTGGTGCTATGGAAACGCTGCTGGTCGATCAAACCGTTGCGAAAGATTTTTTGCCGGCGATGGCTGCCCAGTTCCGCGAAAAAGGCGTCGAACTGCGCGGCTGCGAACGCTCCCGGGCAATCATCGATGCCCTGCCGGCCACGCAAGAGGACTGGAGCACCGAGTATCTGGCGCCTATCCTGTCGATCCGCGTGGTCGATGGGCTTGACCAGGCCATCGAGCACATTAACCATTACGGATCCCATCACACCGATTCGATTGTCAGCGAACACCAGGGCGACACCCGGCGTTTCGTGGCTGAAGTCGATTCTTCGTCGGTGATGATCAACACCCCGACCTGCTTCGCCGATGGCTTTGAATACGGATTGGGTGCCGAGATCGGCATTTCTACTGATAAGCTGCACGCCCGCGGCCCGGTCGGTCTCGAAGGTTTGACCTGCGAGAAGTACGTGGTAGTGGGTGATGGCCAGTTGCGCGGACAGGAGCCGGCCTGACTTGGGCGACTTCGACCCGTCAGCCCCGGTAACCGCCAGCGCGCCTCGACCCAGACGCATCGGTGTACTGGGCGGGACCTTCGACCCGGTGCACATCGGCCATTTGCGTGGTGCGCTGGAAGTCGCCGAAACCCTGGCGCTCGATGAACTGCGCCTGACGCCAAATGCGCGGCCGCCCCACCGGGGTACGCCGCAGGTATCGGCCAAGGACCGGCTGGCGATGGTCAAGTGCGCGGTAGCCGGAGTGGCACCGTTGGTGGTAGACGCCCGCGAATTGCAGCGGGACAAGCCGTCCTACACCATTGATACCCTGGAGTCGATGCGCGCCGAAATGCCCGCCGAGACCCAGGTTTTTCTGCTTTTGGGTTGGGACGCATTTTGCGGCCTGCCCACTTGGCACCGCTGGGAAGAGTTGCTCCAGCATTGCCATATCCTGGTGTTGCAACGCCCGGATGCCGACAGCGAACCGCCGGATGCCTTGCGCAACCTGCTGGCAGCGCGCTCGGTGAGCGACCCGCTGGCCCTCAAAGGGTCGAGCGGACAGATTGCATTCGTCTGGCAGACGCCGCTCGCGGTATCCGCCACCCAGATCCGTCAACTGCTGGCCAGCGGTAAGTCGGTACGTTTCCTGGTGCCCGACGCGGTCCTGGCCTACATCGATGCGCACGGGCTTTACCGTGCGTCGAACTGAATAGGAGTGCCTCAAGGCACGTGGCAACAACGTGTATTGAAGCGCCCGAACATACGAGCAAAACGAGTTTTATATGACGAACAACGACGTAAACAAAGTTAAGCGTAAAGGCACGTTCAAGAGCGCCCCGCTGCCTGAGAAGGTCCTGGCAGCCGAGCCGCCAAAAGGCGACGAGCTGGTCAAGATCGCCGTCGCTGCCCTGGAAGACGTCAAGGCCCAGGACGTGCTGGTCATCGACGTTCGCGACAAGCAGAGCATCACCGACTACATGATCATCGCCACCGGTACCTCCAACCGCCAGATCGGCGCGATGCTGGACAAGGTCCGCGAAGCGGTCAAGGCCCTGGGCATCAAGCCACTGGGTGAAGAAGGCAAGGGTGACAGCGACTGGGTCCTGTTGGACATGGACGACGTGATCGTCCACATGATGACCTCCAATGCCCGCCAGTTCTACGACCTGGAGCGCTTGTGGAAAGGTGCCGAGCAGAGCCGTGCCGCCGATGGCAAACACCATAGCCCTGAAGTTGGTCACGAGCATTTCACCAAGCTCAACAAAGACCAGGAATAAGGAACGGCTGTGCGACTGCGACTGATCGCCGTCGGTTCACGCATGCCCAAATGGGTGGAAGAAGGCTGGCATGAATATGCCAAGCGTCTTCCGTCCGAGCTGGCGCTGGAACTGGTGGAAATACCGCTCAATACCCGTGGCAAGAACGCCGACGTGGCACGCTTCATCCGTCAGGAAGGCGAAGCCATGCTGGCCAAGGTCGGGCCCAATGAGCGCGTTGTCACCCTCGAAGTCCACGGCAAGCCCTGGAGCACCGAGCAGCTGGCGGTCGAGCTCGATCGCTGGCGGCTGGATTCGCGCACGGTAAATTTCATGGTCGGCGGTCCTGAGGGGTTGGCGCCGGAAGTCTGCGCCCGTGCCGATCAGCGCTGGTCGCTATCACCGCTGACGTTGCCGCACCCGCTGGTGCGAATCCTGATCGGCGAGCAGCTGTATCGTGCCTGGACAGTGTTGTCCGGTCACCCTTACCACAAGTAGTTCTGCCCTCATGTCCCAACCGATCCGCATCAAGGACCACGAAAAAGACGCCCGTCTGGTGCGTGGCCGCGTCGTGTTCGGGGCTATTGCGGTGGTGCTGCTGATTGGTGTGCTGATTGCGCGCCTGTATTTCCTGCAGGTCATCCAGTACGAATACCACTCGACCCTGTCGGAAAACAACCGCGTCCATGTGCAGCCGATTCCGCCGACTCGCGGGTTGATTTTCGACCGCAACGGCGTAGTGATTGCCGACAACCGACCCAGCTTCAGCCTGAGCATGACCCGCGAGCGCTCCGGCGACTGGCAGCAAGTGCTCGATGTAATCGTGGAGGTGCTGGAGCTGACGCCCGAGGACCGGGTGATTTTCGAGAAGCGCATGCGCCAGGGGCGACGGCCGTTCGAGCCGGTGCCGATCCTGTTTGAATTGACCGAAGAACAGATCGCCCGCATTGCCGTGAACCAGTTCCGCCTGCCCGGGGTGGAAGTGGTCGCGCAGCTGGTCCGTCACTATCCGCAGGGGGCGCACTTTGCGCACTCGGTGGGGTACATGGGACGGATCAACGAGAAAGAGTTGAAGTCGCTCGATCCGGTCAATTACAGCGGCACTCACCACATCGGTAAAACCGGCATCGAGCGTTTCTACGAGCCGCAATTGCATGGCCAGGTGGGTTACGAGGAAGTCGAGACCAACGCTCGCGGTCGTGTGTTGCGAGTGCTCAAGCGCACCGAACCGATTTCCGGCAAGGACATCGTCCTGAGCCTGGACATCAAGCTGCAGGAAGCCGCCGAAGCTGCACTCGGTGGTCGTCGTGGCGCGGTGGTGGCACTGGATCCGAAAACCGGCGAAGTGCTGGCGATGGTCAGCCAGCCGAGTTTCGACCCGAACCTGTTCGTCACCGGCATCAGTTTCAAGGCCTATTCCGAGCTGCGCGACTCCATCGACCGACCACTGTTCAACCGTGTCCTGCGTGGCCTGTACCCGCCGGGCTCGACCATCAAGCCGGCCGTTGCGATCGCGGGGCTGGATGCGGGTGTGGTGACTGCTTCATCGCGGGTGTTCGACCCGGGTTACTACATGCTGCCCAACTACGACCACAAATACCGCAACTGGAACCGTACCGGCGACGGCTTCGTCGACCTCGATACGGCAATTATGCGTTCCAACGATACGTACTTCTATGACCTGGCCCACAAGCTGGGGATCGATCGGTTGTCGGCGTACATGACCAAGTTCGGCATTGGCCAGAAAGTCTCCCTGGACATGTTCGAAGAATCGCCAGGGCTGATGCCGACCCGCGAATGGAAGCGTGCGACCCGCCGACAAGCGTGGTTCCCGGGTGAAACGTTGATTCTGGGGATCGGGCAGGGCTACATGCAGTCGACGCCATTGCAGTTGGCCCAGGCCACGGCACTGGTGGCCAACAAAGGCGTATGGAACCGTCCGCACCTGGCCAAGACCATCGAAGGCGAGAAGCCGGTGGATGAGAACCCGATGCCGGACATCATCCTGCGTGACCCGGCGGACTGGACGCGGGTCAACCATGGCATGCAACAGGTCATGCACGGTGCCCGAGGCACCGCGCGCAAGGCCTCGATCGGCGCGCAATACCGGATTGCCGGCAAGAGTGGTACGGCCCAGGTGGTGGCGATCAAGCAGGGCGAGAAGTACGACCGATCCAAGGTCCAGGAACGTCATCGCGACCACGCCCTGTTCGTTGGCTTCGCGCCGGCCGACGATCCGAAGATCGTGGTCTCGGTGATGGTCGAGAACGGTGAGTCCGGCTCCGGCGTGGCCGCGCCGGTGGTGCGTCAAATCATGGACGCCTGGTTGCTGGACCAGAACGGTCATCTCAAGGCCGAATACGCCAGCCCTACTACCGCAGAGGCTACCGCCCGTGATGAATAATTTCGATCGCATGCTCTCCAGCGAGGATGTGATGCGCCGCCGTGCCACGCTGTTGCAGCGCCTGCACATCGATGGACCGTTGCTGATCCTGTTGCTGACCCTCGCCGCCGGCAGCCTGTTCGTGCTGTATTCGGCCAGTGGCAAAAGCTGGGACCTGCTGGCCAAGCAAGCCACTTCGTTCGGTATCGGCCTGGTGTCGATGATCGTCATCGCCCAGTTCGAGCCGCGATTCATGGCGCGGTGGGTGCCGCTGGGTTATGTGGTCGGGGTGATGTTGTTGCTGGTGGTGGACATCATGGGGCATAACGCCATGGGGGCCACACGCTGGATCAACATTCCAGGGGTGGTGCGCTTCCAGCCTTCGGAATTCATGAAGATCCTCATGCCGGCGACCATCGCCTGGTATCTGTCCAAGCGCACGCTGCCGCCGCAGCTCAAGCACGTGGGTGTCAGCCTGATGCTGATTGGCGTGCCGTTCATCCTGATCGTGCGCCAGCCCGATCTCGGCACGTCGCTGCTGATCCTGGCGGGCGGCGCTTTCGTTCTGTTCATGGGTGGCTTGCGCTGGCGCTGGATTCTCAGTGTGCTGGCCGCCGCCGTGCCCGTGGCGATCGCCATGTGGTTCTTCATCATGCATGACTACCAGAAGCAGCGAATCCTGACGTTCCTCGATCCCGAAAGTGATCCGCTGGGGACCGGCTGGAACATCATTCAGTCCAAGGCCGCGATCGGTTCCGGCGGCGTGTTCGGCAAGGGCTGGTTGCTGGGCACCCAGTCACACCTGGATTTCCTGCCGGAAAGCCACACCGACTTCATTATTGCGGTGCTGGGCGAAGAGTTCGGCCTGGTGGGCATTTGCGCGCTGTTGCTGATCTACCTGCTGTTGATCGGTCGCGGGCTGGTGATCACCGCCCAGGCGCAGACATTGTTCGGCAAATTGCTGGCAGGCGCCTTGACCATGACATTTTTTGTGTATGTTTTCGTCAACATCGGTATGGTCAGCGGCCTGTTGCCGGTGGTGGGGGTGCCGTTGCCGTTCATTAGCTACGGAGGAACTTCGCTGGTGACGCTGCTGTCAGCGTTTGGGGTTTTGATGTCGATCCATACCCATCGCAAGTGGATCGCGCAGGTTTGAATAAGGTGAAGAGTTCAATGCAAGTAATGCGTGGCTGGGCGACTCGATACGCGCCATGGGTCGGCCTGGTAAGCATCCTTGGTACTGCGCAGCAGGCGGTGGCAGGCGATTACGAAGGCTCGCCCCAAGTGGCCGAGTTCGTTGGTGAGATGACTCGCGACTATGGCTTCGCCGGTGAGCAATTGATGGGCGTGTTCCGCGAGGCGCAGCGCAAGCAATCGATCCTGGACGCCATTTCGAAACCCGCCGAGCGGGTCAAGCAATGGAACGAATACCGGCCGATGTTCATCACCGATGCGCGTATTGCCCGTGGCGTTGATTTCTGGCGTCAGCATGAGGCAGTGCTGGCCCGTGCCGAACAGGAATACGGCGTACCGGCGCAGGTGATTGTCTCGATTATCGGCGTTGAAACGTTTTTTGGCCGTAACACCGGAAATTTCCGGGTCATCGACGCGTTGTCGACCCTCGGTTTCGACTATCCTCCCCGTGCCGAATTTTTCCGCAAGGAATTGCGTGAATTCCTGTTGCTGGCCCGGGAAGAGCAGGTCGACCCGCTGACCCTCAAGGGTTCCTACGCCGGTGCCATGGGCCTGCCGCAGTTCATGCCCAGCAGCTTTCGCGCCTATGCGGTGGACTTCGACAGTGACGGCCACATCAATATCTGGAACAACCCGGACGATGCCATCGGCAGCGTTGCCAGTTATTTCAAGCGACACGGCTGGGTCGCCGGCGAACCGGTGGTCAGCCGCGCCGATGTGCGCGGCGAACAGGTGGACGAAGGTTTGACCACCGGTATCGAGCCGACTAAAACCGTTGGAGAGTTGCGGGCCCTGGGCTGGTCAAGTCATGATGCGCTGCGCGATGATATGCCGGTTACCGCCTTCCGCCTGGAAGGCGACAATGGCCCTGAATACTGGATGGGCCTGAAGAATTTCTACGCGATCACGCGTTATAACCGCAGCGTGATGTACGCCATGGCCGTACATCAACTGTCTGAAGAGCTGGTCCAAGCACGGGGCGTCAAGTAATGCGGGCATTGCCTATGAATAAACCCCTGAAGCTGATGGCATTTGCCGCGTTGGCTATGCTGGTTGCCAGTTGTTCCACCAGTCGTGCGCCAACGCAGAAGTCGTCCACCGCCGTACGCTCGGCGCCGGGGCTGGACATCAACCGTGCCCACAAGGATGGCGCGCCATGGTGGGACGTCGACGTTTCACGCATCCCGGACGCCACGCCAACCCTGCACACCGGCCCGTACAAGGCCGCCCCTTACTCGGTACTGGGCAAGACCTATTTTCCGTTGCAAGAGTCCAAGACGTACGTACAGTCGGGTACGGCGTCCTGGTACGGCACCAAGTTCCATGGCCAGAACACCGCAAACGGCGAAGTCTATGACCTGTACGGCATGAGCGCCGCACACAAGACCTTGCCGTTGCCGAGTTACGTCCGGGTGACCAACCTGGACAACAACAGGACTGTGATCCTGCGGGTCAATGACCGCGGCCCGTTCTATTCGGACCGGATCATCGACCTGTCGTACGCCGCCGCCAAGAAGCTCGGCTACGCCGAAACCGGCACCGCGCGGGTCAAGGTCGAAGGCATCGACCCGCAGCAATGGTGGGCTGCCAAGGGCCGTCCGGCGCCTTTAATGCTCAACGAACCGCAAGTCGCGCAGAATAACGCCCCGGTCATTACGGCTTCGGCCGGCACCATCGAGCAATGGACACCTCCGCCGCAGCAGCACGCCGCCGCAGTCGTCCCTGTTCAACTTGCCGATGCAAAAAAAAACGCTTCTGCACCAGCGTCTGGCCAGTATCTGCAGGTGGGCGCGTTCGCCAACCCGGACGCTGCCGAGTTGCTGAGGTCCAAGCTCAGCGGGATGGTGAAAACTCCGGTGTTCATCAGCTCGATCGTGCGCAATCAACAGACACTGCATCGAGTGCGCCTGGGGCCGATCGGTTCGCCGGGTGAAATCCAGCAAGTGCAGAACAGCGTGCGCCTGGCCAACCTGGGTTCGCCCAGCGTTGTGACGGAGTAATACGTAGAACTTGATTGACGGTTCATCTGCGGTTTTGGGGGGTGGACCAGGTTGTTGGCTCTATGAAGAACAAAAGCCCGGCAAGGGTTACAGAGTGAGCAGCTGAATACGCGATGACTCGTTAGAAAGTCATCTGATTAGTTTTGCCTTCGGGCAGTTTCCATTAGCGATTTCGAGAGACGGATGAACATCACCACCTTTGCCAAACGCCTGTGCCTTCTAGTCCCGCTGCTCCTCTCGCCTGCCGCATTCGCGGTCGAGATGATGCCGTCGCCACCGCAACTGGCCGCCAAGGCCTACGTGCTCATGGACGCCAGCAGCGGCAACGTGCTGGTCGAGAACAATGGTGACCAGCGTCTGCCGCCAGCCAGCCTGACCAAGCTGATGACCGCGTACATCGCGACCCTCGAAATCCGTCGTGGCCAGATCGGTGAAAACGATCCGGTGACCGTCAGCGAAAATGCCTGGCGTACCGGCGGTTCGCGGATGTTCATCAAGGTCGGCTCGCAAGTGACCGTCAGCGACCTGCTGCACGGCATCATCATCCAGTCGGGTAACGATGCCAGCGTTGCACTGGCCGAACACATCGCCGGCAGCGAAGACGCGTTTGCCGACATGATGAACAAGACTGTGGCCGACCTGGGCATGACCAACAGCCACTTCATGAACCCGACCGGCCTGCCGAACCCGGAACACTACTCGTCGGCTCACGACATGGCAGTGCTGGCCCGCGCGATCATTCACGAAGACCCGGCTCACTACGCGATCTACTCGCAGAAAGAGTTCTTCTGGAACGGCATCAAGCAACCGAACCGCAACCTGTTGCTGTGGCGCGACAAGACTGTCGATGGCCTGAAAACCGGCCACACCGACGAAGCCGGCTACTGCATGGTGTCTTCGGCCGTGCGTGACGGCATGCGCCTGATCGCCGTGGTGTTCGGCACCAACAGCGAAGTGGCTCGCGCCGCCGAGACCCAGAAACTGCTGACCTACGGTTTCCGTTTCTTCGAAACCCAGACCTTCTATCAGAAAGGTGCGGAGCTGGCCCAGGCGCCTGTCTGGAAGGGTTCCACCAATCAAGTCAAGGCCGGCCTGGCTGAAGACCTGACCATGACCCTGCCGAAAGGCCAGCTGAAAAAGCTCGCCGCCAGCATGACCATGAACCCGCAACTGGTTGCGCCAATCGCCAAGGGCGACGTGATCGGTAAAGTCGAAGTCAAGCTGGAAGACAAGGTGGTGCACAGCGCCGACCTGATCGCTCTGGATGGCGTCGAAGAGGGTGGTATCTTCCGTCGCATGTGGGATAGCATCCGTCTATTCTTCTACGGCTTGTTCAACTGATAGTGTGCTCCTGCAAGGTCTCGTGCTGATCCGGCGCGGGGCCTTGTCGTCGCCACGGCTTACGCTTACGAGGCCGTTACGCCATGACCGATACCGAAGTAAAGGCGCCTAAGATCGAATTCCCCAACGTTGATTACCCGGTTAAGGTGATCAGCGATACCGGTGTAGGCAACAAAGACAAGATCATTGCGATCGTCAAGAAGCATGCGACGATCAACCATGACCGTGTGGATGAACGCCAGAGCACCAACGGCAAATACACCACGATCCAGTTGCACATCGTTGCGACCGACCAGGACCAGCTGTACAACATCAACAGCGAACTGCGGGCCACCGGTTTCGTGCACATGGTGCTGTGATGTCCGGCACGCTGGGCTTTCGCGAACTTGGCCAGATGGCTTACGAGCCGGTCTGGCATGCCATGCAACGCTTTACCAACGAACGCGGCAGCGATGCCGCCGACGAGATCTGGTTGGTCGAGCACCCGCCAGTCTTCACCCAGGGCCAGGCCGGCAAGGCCGAGCACTTGCTGGTGCCGGGAGATATCCCGGTGGTGCAGGTTGATCGCGGTGGCCAGGTGACGTATCACGGCCCCGGGCAGTTGGTGGCCTACCTGTTGCTGGATGTGCGCAAGCTGGGGTTCGGCGTGCGTGACCTGGTGACTCGCATGGAGTCGTGCCTCATTGAGTTGCTCGCCAGCTACGGTGTGACGGCGGCGGCCAAGCCCGATGCACCGGGCGTGTACGTCAATGGCGCGAAAATCGCCTCCCTGGGTCTGCGGATCCGCCACGGTTGTTCCTTTCATGGGCTGGCCCTGAACGTGGACATGGACCTGGAACCGTTTCGACGGATTAATCCCTGCGGCTACGCCGGGCTGGCGATGACCCAGCTGAGCGATCACGCAGGATCGATTGAATTTGCCGAGGTAAGTGCCCGGCTGCGCGCGCAGCTCGTCAAACACCTCGACTATGCTGAGCAGACGACCCTCACGGGCGGAATCGACTGATATGACTACTGATGCAGTGCAAACCATGATCCCGACGCTCGATGTCACTGAGCGCCCGGCCCCGCGTCCCAAGGTTGAAGCCGGCGTCAAGCTGCGCGGCGCCGAGAAGGTTGCACGCATCCCGGTAAAGATCATTCCGACCACCGAGCTGCCGAAGAAGCCTGACTGGATTCGTGTGCGTATTCCGGTCTCGCCGGAAGTCGACCGTATCAAGGCGTTGCTGCGCAAACACAAGTTGCACAGTGTGTGCGAAGAAGCCTCCTGCCCGAACTTGGGCGAGTGCTTCTCCGGCGGAACCGCGACCTTCATGATCATGGGTGACATCTGCACCCGTCGTTGCCCGTTCTGTGACGTTGGCCACGGCCGTCCGAAGCCACTTGACGTCAACGAGCCGGAAAGCCTGGCCATCGCCATTGCCGACCTGAAACTGAAATATGTGGTAATCACCTCGGTAGACCGCGACGACCTGCGTGACGGCGGTGCCCAGCACTTTGCCGATTGCATCCGCGAGATCCGCAAGCTGTCGCCGAACGTGCAGCTCGAAACCCTGGTCCCGGACTACCGTGGCCGCATGGACATCGCCCTGGAAATCACCGCCGCCGAGCCACCGGATGTGTTCAACCACAACCTGGAGACCGTGCCGCGCCTGTACAAGGCCGCGCGCCCGGGTTCGGACTACCAGTGGTCGCTGACCCTGCTGCAACGCTTCAAGCAAATGATGCCGCACATCCCAACCAAATCCGGTTTGATGCTGGGTCTGGGTGAAACGGATGAAGAAGTCATCGAAGTCATGAAGCGCATGCGCGAGCACGACATCGACATGCTGACCCTGGGGCAATACCTGCAACCGTCGCGCAGCCACTTGCCGGTGCAGCGTTTCGTGCACCCGGACACCTTTGCCTGGTTCGCCGAGGAAGGTTACAAGATGGGCTTCAAGAACGTTGCTTCCGGCCCGCTGGTACGCTCTTCCTACCACGCCGACGAGCAGGCCAAGCTGGTCAAGGCCGAGTTGATGTCGTCCTGATTCGGTCATGAAAAACAGCCCGCAACGTTCTATCGGCCTTGCGGGCTTTTTTTGCCTGTCCCACAGCGACATCAGTCTTTTCCTGCGACTGCGCGATGCTTGATCCGCTTCTGTTTGTCTACGTTCCTGACTAATGTGTGTTTGATGTTTTCACGCAGGGAGATCCATGGATGAACGCAAGACCTGACCCGACGCTGCTTCCTCACACGCCTGTACCGGCTTTGCCGATGCAAGGCCTGATCGCTGTTATCGCGCCTGCAGGTCCGGCCGCGCTGGACACTAAAAAAGCCATCGCCTGGATGCGTGCTCGTGGGTATTCGCTGCGGATATTTCCCGGAGTGTTCGAAAAGGACGGCTATCTTGCCGGCAGCGACGAAGTGCGACTCAATGACCTGCACGCCGCGTTCACTGACCCTGAGGTCGATGCCATCATTTGCCTGCGCGGTGGCTACGGTACGCCGCGGTTGCTTGATCGCATCGATTTCCCGCTGCTACGCCAAAACGCCAAGCCATTCATCGGTTACAGCGATATTACCGCGCTGCACCTGGCAATCAGCCGTTATGCGGGTTTCGTAACCTTCCATGGCCCGCTGCTCAATGCCGATCTGCTGGGTGAGCGGCTACCACCGACCGAGTCCTCCTTCTTCAACATGCTCAGGGGCCAGTACAGGGCCGGCATGGTGCTTGCCCATCCGGTTGGCCGGCCCTTGACGACGATCGTGCCGGGTGTCGCCCATGGGCGCCTTCTGGGCGGCAACCTGTCGATGATTGCTGCAACCATGGGCACGCCTTACGAGATCGATGCAGCAGGTGTCATCCTGTTTATCGAAGACATCAACGAGCCGCTGTACCGCATCGACCGGCTGCTGACCCATCTACGCCTCGCGGGCGTGCTGCACAAGCTGCGTGGGGTTCTGGTAGGTGATATAGCGGGGGTAGAGGCCCAGGCCCTGGACCGATTGCTCAGGCAGACCCTGGAACCCTTGTGCATCCCGGTACTGGCCGGGTGGCGCAGCGGGCACTGCAATCCGAACCTGACTCTGCCGATGGGCGCTTTGGTGAAGCTGGATGCGGGGAGCCAGCAACTGTTTCTGGAGCAGAATGTCGTAAGGCGGTAGGTAGGAGCGAGCATGCTCGCGATGGTCGTGAACGATAATGCGGGAAATCTGACACCCCGCGGTGTTCTCGGGTTCATCGCGAGCATGCTCGCTCCTACAGCGATAAAGCTTTAGCGGTTACGCAACCCTTCCAGCAATTTGTGCGTCGGATACCCGTCTGCCGGCCAGCCAAATGACTGCTGGGCGCTACGGATCGCCTTGCGGGTGTTGGCACCAATGATCCCGTCGGCAGTGCCCGCATCGTAGTTCTGCGCACTCAGCAGGTTTTGCAGTTCGATCCGTTCGGTGCGGCTCAGGGGTAGATCATCCTTGGGCCACGTGCCGCTGATCAGCCCTGCGCCATTGAATCGCTCGGACAGCAGGCTCACCGCCAGGGCGTAGGACGACGAGTTGTTGTACTTGAGAATCGCGCGGAAGTTGTCGAGCACCAGGAAGGCCGGGCCGCGGTAGCCTGCTGGCAACAACAGCGCCGCGGACAATTGCTCGGAGCCTGCCGGGAACTGGCCGCCGTTTGGCAGCACTACGCCCATTTGCCGCCATTCGGCAACGCTCTTGCGAATCGAACCATCGGCGAGAACGTAGTTGAAGTTGCCCGGCAACTGCACTTCGAAGCCCCACGGCTGGCCTTTTTGCCAGCCGGAGCTTTGCAGGTAGTGGGCGGTCGACGCCAGGGCGTCGGTGGCGCTGCCCCAGATATCGCGGCGACCGTCGCCATCAAAGTCCACGGCGTGAGTGTTGTAGGTGGTCGGGATGAACTGGGTCTGGCCCATGGCGCCCGCCCAGGAACCCAGCATTTTGTCGGGTTCGATATCGCCTTGCTGGAGGATTTGCAGGGCGGCGATCAATTGTGCGTGAGCGAAGCCTGGGCGGCGGCCTTCGTAGGCCAGGGTTGCCAGGGAGTTGATCACCGACTTGCTGCCCTGGAACTGGCCGAAGTTGCTTTCCATGCCCCACACCGCGACCAGCGCCTGGCGGTCGACGCCGTAGCGTTGTTCGATGCTTTGCAGGATGCCAGCGTACTGGTCGACCAATGCCTGGCCTTTGCGAACGCGCAGCGGCGACAGGGCGCCATCGAGGTATTCCCACACCGGTTTTGCGAATTCCGGTTGGCTGCGGTCGGCACGGATCACGGCCGGGTCGAAGCTGACATTGGCGAAGGCGCGGTCGAACAGGCCGGCACTGATACCGGCGGCCAGGGCGTCCTTGCGAAAACCCGCCTGCCATTCGGCAAAGGTCTGGGTTGGCTGGATGTCGAGGTTTTCACCGCTCGGAACCACGGGCGCGGTGACTGCCGGAGCGGTGGCGACAGGGAGGGTCTGAATTGGCTGGGCGTCGGCGGCGGTGGGTTTTTCCGCGCAGGCGACTAGCAAAATGAGGCTGGAGGCAGCAATCAATTGGCGAAACTGCCAACGACGGGAAAGACAAAGGGGCATGCACGGGTCCAGGGCAAACGAATCAGGTACAGACCTTAACATGTTGAGCGAATGCTTGCCTTTCAGGCCGCCAGAAAGTAAGAAGCCTCCCAGTTGTCAGACTGGAAGGCTTCGCGGCGGTAGCTGCCTTTGCCTTTGCCGGCGCGTTCCTGGCGGCTGCGGAACAAGGGCTGGGCGACGATGGATTTGGCCTTGTTGGGGCCATGTTTAGATGGCTTTCTGCTCATGATGGGCTCTCGCAAGTGGAGTGGTTTTTGCGGGGCAAATCATCGGCCGAATTTGGGGTTCTGTCTAGTCCCTACAATATGTAGGACCTTTCGGACGCCTTCCCTGTAGGAGCGAGCATGCTCGCTCCAACAGGGAACGAAGGCGCCAAGCCTTATTCTGCGGGCAACGACAGTTTCTGCCCAGCCATCAACAGCGTCAGGCGACTCAAGCTCATCCACGGCGAACCCGCCGCCTGGCCCTTGATCTGTGCGTCGATGCGCTGGGCTTCGAGCAACAATTGCGCCCAGCGTTGTGCCGAATAACGTTGCAGGGCTTTGCTCATCAGCGGTTTACGCTTGTCCCACACCGGCGGCCTGGCCTGGCTGAAGGCCTTGTCCAGTGGGGTACCCTGGCTGTATTGCAACGAAATATTGGCCAGCAGGCGTAGTTCCCGGGCCAGGGCCCACAGAATCACCGGGGGCTCGACACCTTCACCGCGAAGTCCTTCAAGCATGCGCAGCGCATGGGCGGCTTCGCCATTGAGAATGGCGTCGGTCAAGCCGAAAACATCGAAGCGCGCACTGTCGGCCACCGCGGCCTGTACGGTTTCGATGGTGATCTGGCCGCCTTCGGCCATCAGCTTGAGTTTTTCGATTTCCTGGGCGGCGGCCAGCAAGTTGCCCTCCACCCGTGCGGCGATCAGCTCGACGGCGTCCTGGCTGGCGGATAGCCCGGCCTGGGACAAACGTTGCCGGATCCAGCTGGGCAACTGGTTGGCATCCACCGGCCAGATCTGGACGAACTGGGTCTGCTGGCCTTCGACCAGCGCCTTGCCCCATTTGGTTTTCTGCGCACTGCCATCGAGCTTCGGCAGGCTGATCAACAGCACCGTGTCTTCGGCCGGGCGCGAGCAGTATTCAATGAGTGCAGCGGCACCTTTGTCGCCGGGTTTTCCGGAAGGCAGGCGCAGTTCCAGCAGGCGTTTTTCGGCGAACAGCGACATGCTGGCGCCGGCTTGCAGCAAGGTACCCCAGTCGAAACTGGCGTCGGCGGCGAACACCTGGCGTTCGTCGAAGCCTTGTTGGCGAGCCGCCGCGCGGATGGCGTCGGCGGCTTCCTGGCACAGCAAGGGGTCGTCGCCACTGATGACGTAAACCGGCGCGAGGGCGCCTTGCAGGTGTTTGGCGAGTTGGGCGGGAGCGAGCTTCATAAGAGAGGGCAAACGGGGCGCCACAGCGCCCCGTAAGTCTTACTGCCGAGGCAGGTCGATGGGCGACTGACGCGGCGTGTTCGCCTCAGCCTTCTGCGCCGCTTCCAGTGCCGCGGCTTCCGCCTTGGCCTTGGCTTCGGCAGTCTGCTGCAACTGGTCCAGCTGGGCCGGGGTAAATTGCTGCAGGCGCAACATCATGCGTTGAACCAGCTCGCGACGCATTTCCTTGCGAGCGTCGGCGGCTTCCTGGTCGGAACCTACCAGGTTGTTGCCGTCATGGATGAACACCTTCTGCACTTCGAGCTTGTCGTTGAGCAGGGGCAGGTTGCCCTGGCCGCGAATGTCATAGCTGAGCACCGTGCTCAGTTGATATTCGCCCGTACGACCGGCGCCAGCGTAGCTGAGGATGCGCTGGGATTCCTGCTGGTCGGTCAGGATGAGTTTGTAAGGGGCGCCGTTGTAGACCTTGACGCCGCTGCTCACCAGCATCTGGCGCAGTTGCGTCACGGTATCGCCGTAGGCGTCGCGGGCGCTCAGGTCAAGTTCCTTGAGTGCCAGGTCGGTGGTGCCGGTGCCGCGCAGCTGGAAGCCGCAGGCGCTCAACAGGACCGCGAGCCCTATCACCAGCAAGTTGCGTTTGATCATTGTGTTGCTCCCCTTGAAACCATGTGGGCCAATCGAGCGGCCCGTAAGGTTTTGTTCGGCGCCCGGCACGGCCAGGCGCCTGATCCAATTAGCTGGCGACGATGTTGACCAGTTTTCCGGGCACCACGATCACTTTGCGAATGGTCAGACCATCGACGAAACGCAGCACGTTTTCGTTGGCCCGTGCGGCGGCTTCGACTTCTTCGCGAGTAGCGCTGGCCGGCATTTCGATCTGGCCGCGCAGCTTGCCGTTCACCTGGATAACCAGCGTCAGGCTGTCTTGCACCAGCGCGCTCTCGTCCAGCACGGGCCAGCCGGCATCGATCACCGGATCGGCGTGACCCAGGCGATGCCACAGCTCGTGGCAGATGTGCGGCGTGATCGGTGCCAGCAGCAGGGTCACGGTTTCCAGGCCTTCCTGAACCAGCGCGCGATCCTGCTCGGTGCCTTGTGCGGCTTTTTCCAGCACGTTCATCAGCGTCATCACCTGGGCGATGGCGGTGTTGAACTTATGGTTCTGGCCGACGTCGTGGCTGGCCTGCTTGATCGCCTGGTGGATCGAACGACGAATGGCTTTTTGCTCGTCGTTGAGGCCGGCAACGTCCAGCTGGCCCGGCAGGCCTTGGGTGACGTGCGCTTGGGCCAGGCGCCAGACGCGCTTGAGGAAGCGGTGTGAACCTTCTACCCCGGAATCGGACCATTCCGCGCTCATGTCAGGCGGCGAGGCGAACATCATGAACAGGCGGCAGGTGTCGGCGCCGAACTGGTCGATCATCGACTGTGGGTCAACACCGTTGTTCTTCGACTTGGCCATCTTCTCGGTGCCACCGATTTCCACCGGCAGGCCGTCGGCGATCAGCTTGGCGCTGATGACTTTGGCCTTGCTGTCGCGCTCGAGCTCGACGTCCGCCGGGTTGAACCAGGTGTAGGCGCCGTTGGCTTCACGACGGTAGTAGGTCTCGGCGATCACCATGCCCTGGGTCAGCAGGTTCTTGAACGGCTCGTTGGAACTGACCAGGCCTTCGTCGCGCATCAGTTTGTGGAAGAAGCGCGCGTAAAGCAGGTGCAGGATCGCGTGTTCGATGCCGCCGATGTACTGATCCACCGGCAACCAGTGGTCGGCTGCGGATTTTTCTACCAGGCCACCCTCGAAGTGCGGCGAGGCGTAGCGGGCGTAGTACCACGAGGACTCGACGAAGGTGTCCATGGTGTCGGTTTCACGCTTGGCAGGCTGGCCGCATTTCGGGCAGCTGCACTCGTAGAACTCGGGCATGCGCGCCAGTGGCGAACCGGCGCCATCGGGAACGACGTCTTCCGGCAGTACGACGGGCAATTGATCTTCCGGCACCGGCACGTCACCGCAAGTAGTGCAGTGGATGATCGGGATCGGGCAGCCCCAGTAACGCTGACGGCTGATGCCCCAGTCGCGCAGGCGGAACTGGGTGCGCGAAGCGCCGAGTTCTTTCTTGATCAGTGCGACTTCGATGGCGTCGAAGGCGCCGACGAAGTCGAGGCCGTCGAACTCGCCGGAGTTGATCAGCGTGCCGTGCTCGCCGTAGGCGTCTTGCCACGGGGCAGGGTTGGTGTCGCCTGCACTTGTACGAACCACGGATTTGACCGGCAGGTTGTACTTGTGGGCGAACTCGAAATCGCGTTCGTCGTGCGCCGGAACCGCCATGACTGCGCCGTCGCCGTAATGCATCAGCACATAGTTGGCGACCCATACTGGCAGTTTTTCGCCGGTCAACGGGTGCTCGACGAACAGGCCGGTTGGCAGGCCTTTTTTCTCTTGGGTCGCAACGTCGGCTTCAGCAACGCTGCCGCCCTTGCATTCAGCAATGAACGCTTGCAGCTCGGGGTTGTTTTGCGCGGCCAGGGTGGCCAGGTGGTGCTCGGCGGCCACGGCAACGTAGGTCGCACCCATGAGGGTGTCCGGACGCGTAGTGAAGACTTTCAGGGTGCCGGCTTCGCCGATGGAGTCGACGTTGTACGGGAACTGCACTTCCATGCCGCGGGATTTGCCGATCCAGTTGCGCTGCATGGTCTTGACCTGCTCAGGCCAGCCAGTCAGTTCGTCGAGGCTCTCCAGCAGCTCATCCGCGTAGGCGGTGATCTTGAAGTAGTACATCGGGATTTCGCGCTTTTCGATCAGCGCGCCGGAACGCCAGCCGCGGCCGTCGATCACTTGCTCGTTGGCCAGGACGGTCTGGTCGACCGGGTCCCAGTTAACGGTGCCGCTTTTTTTGTAGATCACGCCTTTTTCGAACAGGCGAGTGAACAGCCATTGTTCCCAGCGGTAGTAATCGGGCTTGCAGGTGGTCACTTCGCGCGACCAGTCCACCGCCAGGCCCAGGCTGCGCAACTGGCTTTTCATGTAGGCGATGTTTTCGTAGGTCCACTTGGCGGGCGCTACGTTGTTCTTCATCGCGGCGTTTTCCGCCGGCATGCCAAAGGCGTCCCAACCCATGGGTTGCAGGACGTTCTTGCCTTGCATGCGCTGGTAGCGGGAGATCACGTCGCCGATGGTGTAGTTGCGCACGTGCCCCATGTGTAGCTTGCCGCTGGGGTAAGGGAACATCGACAGGCAGTAGTAAGTCTCCTTGCCTGGCTGTTCACTGACTTCAAAGGACTTTTGCTCATCCCAGAATGACTGGGCGGCGGCTTCGATTTCACGGGGCTGATATTGTTCGTGCATGGCTACTTTTGAACTGAATAGGGGTGGCCTAATCCTCTTCAATGCGACGCTGGACGGTGAACACGCCAATTTGGCGTTTTTCGTTGCCCAGAGGAGCTGGAAGTGGAGTTACAGGAAGCGCCGTAGCATACATGACCGCACTCTATCGAGGGAAACCCTGATTACTGCCGCGCGTCTCGTGAAAACCGCTGCGAGGGCCGTTGGTCGCGGCGTCCAGCCGGTTTGTCGATGGAAGCTAAGCTCTAACTGGGGAGTAGTTCTTATCTTCCAATGAGGTGAGGGATGGTTGAGTCACGGCAAAAAGTTACAAAACCGGAGCTGTACGAAAGACTGATTGACCGTCTTGGAATGGCCCTGGATGCGGCGAAAACCGCTGGCCGGTTGCGTGATGAGCGTCCACTGGAGCTGGAGTTGCGTGGCCTGAGCCCCGCAGAGTTTGCATTGGTCAAGGCGTACCTCGATCGCAGTGAGCGTGAGACACACGGATGCTTGTCTGAGGCAGTGAAGCAACTCGACGCACCACGCACAGCCAAAATTATCTGGCTCAAGGACAAAGTAGCTGGCAGAGACGCGGTAAAGGTCCGGTCCCTGCAGTGCAAATAAGGCATAGAGCCATGCTCCACGGTATTTTGAAGCATAGTCCTTGCGTATTTATTGTCGCATTGCGTCAACCCACTTAGGCTTCGGGCATCTTTAAGGAGATGCCCGATGCCTTTTCGCTATTTCGTCAAACACCTTCTGATGCCGCCCGGCGTTCTTATCCTGTTGCTGGTGCTCGCCTGGTGGTGGCGCCGCTCAAGACCGCGACTTGCCGCTGGGTGCTTCGCCCTGGGCGTGGGTGGTTTCTGGTTGATGAGCCTGCCAGTCATGGTGCAGTGGGGCGCCGGGCTTCTTGAGCGTGAGGCACCCTTGGCACGCGACGAATGGGCAACGTTGGCCCAGCGCGCCGATGCGATCGTAGTGCTGGGCGCCGGGCGGGAGCGGGGCGACCTGGCGTGGGGCAGTGATCAACCCACCGGGGTGGCACTTGAGCGAGAGCGCTATGCCGCTCGCTTGGCAAAGGCTTCGGGCTTGCCGATCCTGACCAGTGGCGGATTGCACTATGGCACGCCGCCCACCGAGGCCAAGCTGATGGCGGACTCATTGCACGATGATTTTGGCGTGGCGGTGCGTTGGCAGGAAGGGCGAAGTCGCACCACCTGGGAGAATGCTACGTTCAGCGCCGAGGTCTTGTTGCCTGAAGGCATCAAGCGCGTGGTGGTGGTTACCCAGGCCTGGCACATGCCGCGAGCGGTCTGGAGTTTTCAGAAGGCCGGGTTTGAAGTGGTGCCGGCGCCAGTGGGATTCTTGAGCGTGGACAACGCCGAGCCCCTGGGCGGATGGATGCCGGAGTTCAAGGCGATCTGGCGCAGTGGGCAGTTGTTGAATGAGGCTGCGGGGCAGGTCGGGTATTGGTTGTTCTACCGCTGAAGATCAAAGGATCGCAGCCTTCGGCAGCTCCTACATTTGGAATGCAATCCCCTGTAGGAGCTGCCGCAGGCTGCGATCTTTTGCAGGCGCCACAAATATTCAGACGGTCTTGGCCATCCGGCTGGCAATCAACGCCCAGCCAAACAACAGCACACACACAATGATCAGCGGCCATGAACGCCATTGCAGGTACGGTGTGAGGTTGTGCATGGGCACCACTTCGCCGTACAGGATGCCGCGTTCGAACTGCGGGATCTGCGTGGTGATCTGGCCGAACGGGTTGATCAGGCCGGTCACGCCATTGTTAGTGGCGCGGATCATCCAGCGGCCGGCCTCGAGCGCGCGCATTTGCGCCATCTGCAAGTGCTGCAGCGGGCCGATGGACGTGCCGAACCAGGTATCGTTGCTGATGGTCAGCAGCAGGTCGCTTTGCGCGGCAAGGCCGGCGGCGAACTCTGGATACACCACCTCGTAGCAGATAAACGGCGCAATCTGGTACCCCTTGGCCTGCAGCATGGCCTGGTCGGAAGGGCCGCGGGCAAAGTCCGACATGGGCAGGTCGAAGAACGCGATCAGGCCACGCAGCACATCCTGCAAAGGCACGTACTCGCCAAACGGCACCAGCTTCTGCTTGAGGTAGGTGCCATCGCCTTCGCCGACCACGGTAATGCCGTTGTAAAAGCGTTTTTCGTGATGGACCATTTCGCGGATCGGCACGCCGGTGATCATGGCCGAATCCCGTTCGGCGGCGAATTTGCCCATCATGTCCAGGTAGCCCTGGGCAGACTCCTTGAGCACCGGGATTGCGGTTTCCGGCCAGATCAGCAAGTCCACCCGTTTCGAGCTGAAGCTCATGTCGCGGTACAGTTCCAATTGCGCGTTGAGCTGCGCCGGGTCCCACTTCATGCTCTGTTCGATGTTGCCCTGAAGCGCCGCGACACTCAGTGGCGCGCCTGATGGGCTGGTCCAGGCGTATTGCTTGAGCGCCATGCCGGCCACCCATGGGCCAGCGAGCAGCGCAATGCCCACGGCGATGAAACCTTTGCGTCCGGTGCGCACCAGGCGCATGGCGTTGTAGATCAAGGCGGCCGTCAGGGCCAAGGTAAAGGATATCAGCCACATCCCGCCGACAGGCGCGAGGCCGGACAGCGGGCCGTCAAGCTGGCTGTAGCCGGAGTAGAGCCATGGGAATCCGGTCAGGAACCAGCCTCGAAATGCTTCCTGGCCGACCCACAGCGCCGCAAATGCCAAGCTGTCCGCCAGCGGTGCTTCGTTGCGTCGCAGCCAGCGCGCCCAAATCCAGGCAGGCAGGGCGAAGAACCAGGCAATCGCCGCGGTGAAGATCAACATCAGGAAGCCGGCCAGCAGCACCGATGCACCACCGAAGTGATGAATGCTGTAATAGATCCAACTGGTACCGGCGCCAAACAGGCCGAAGCCGAAACACCATCCACGGCCCAAGGCCTGCCGGGGATTCAGTTCACGCAAGCCGGCATAGAAAAGCCCGACCGCCAGCAGTGCCAGTGGCCAGATATCGAACGGCGCCAGGGCCAGGGTGGTGATTGCACCGGCCGCCACGGCCAGCAGGTTACCGGGCCAGCCGGGGCGGGTTGTCCAGCGCATTTCAATCCTTAGGTTTTTACCGGGCGATAGGTGTCAGTCGCAGCAAATGAATCCGCCGACTGTCGGCGTTCAGGATGCGAAAGCGATAGGCGCCGATTTCGGTGATTTCGTTGCGTTTTGGCAGGTGCCCGAACGCGCTCATCACCAGGCCACCCACGGTGTCGAACTCATCGTCGGAAAATTCGCTGTCGAAGAACTCATTGAAGTTCTCGATCGGCGTCAGGGCCTTGATCAGGAAGTCGCCGCTGGGCAGTGGCTTGATGTAGCTGTCTTCTTCGACGTCGTGTTCGTCTTCGATGTCGCCGACGATCTGTTCCAACACGTCTTCGATGGTCACCAGGCCTGCCACGCCGCCGTATTCGTCAATGACGATGGCCATGTGGTTGTGGTTGGCGCGGAACTCACGCAACAACACGTTCAGGCGTTTGGATTCCGGCACGAAGGTAGCCGGGCGCAGCAGGTCCTTGATGTTGAAGCTGTCGCCGTTCTCCCTGAGGATCAACGGCAGCAAGTCCTTGGCCAGCAGCACGCCCATCACGTCATCGTGGCTTTCGCCGATCACCGGGTAGCGGGAGTGGGCCGAATCGACCACGGCAGGCAGGAACTCGCGGGGTGTCTGGGTCGCCTTGATGCTGATCATCTGTGAGCGCGGGACCATGATGTCCCGTACTTGCAGGTCGGCAACCTGGATAGCGCCTTCGACGATGGCCAGCGCTTCGCTGTCCAGCAGTTTGTTCTGATGTGCATCGCGCAGCAGCTCCAGCAGCTCCTGGCGGTTCTTCGGCTCGTGGGCAAAAGCCTGGGTGAGCTTACCCAGCCAAGACTTCTGCCCGTTGCTCGATCGATCTTCGCTCATAGCGATTACTCTGAATCCTTTGTTGTTTCGGTAGGGGATAAATCGGTTTCGTCGTCCGCGTACGGATCGCGATAGCCCAGTTCTGCAAGCAACGTTCGTTCCAGTGCTTCCATCTCTTCGGCTTCGTCGTCATCTATATGGTCGTAACCCAGCAGATGCAAGCAGCCGTGAATCACCAGGTGCGCCCAATGGGCCTTGAGCTCCTTGCCCTGCTCGACGGCTTCTCGCTCGACCACGGCCACGCAGATCACCAGGTCGCCCAGCAGCGGGATGTCGAGGAACTCGTCCGGCACATCGGCAGGAAACGACAGGACGTTGGTGGCGTAATCCTTTTGTCGCCAAGTGTTATTCAGTTCGCGGCCTTCGGCTTCGTCGACCAGGCGAATGGTCATCTCGGAGTCGGCGCTGCGCTGGCGCAAGGCCAGTTCGCACCATTGGCGGAACTCGGCTTCGCTGGGGGCGGGCGCTTGAGTCGCAATTTGCAGATCAAGCTCAAGCATCGCGTCGGCTGTCCTTTGGCGTTTCATCGATGGCACGATTTTCGAAACGCTCGTAGGCCTCGACAATGCGCTGCACCAGCGGGTGACGCACGACGTCCTTGGGCATGAAATGGGTAAAGCTGATACCCGGAACATCCTTAAGCACTTCGATCACGTGGTGCAGCCCGGACTTGGTGCCTTTAGGCAGGTCGACCTGGGTGATGTCACCGGTGATGACGGCGGTGGAGCCGAAACCGATCCGGGTCAGGAACATTTTCATCTGTTCGACCGTGGTGTTCTGGCTTTCGTCGAGGATGATGAAGCTGTTGTTCAGCGTACGGCCGCGCATGTACGCCAGTGGGGCCACTTCGATCACCTGGCGCTCGATCAGCTTGGCGACGTGTTCGAAACCGAGCATTTCGTAGAGCGCGTCATAAAGCGGGCGCAAATACGGGTCGATTTTCTGCGACAAGTCACCGGGCAGGAAGCCGAGCTTTTCACCGGCTTCGACCGCCGGGCGCACCAGCAGGATACGCCGGATCTGTTCACGCTCCAGGGCATCCACTGCGCAGGCGACGGCCAGGTAGGTCTTGCCGGTACCGGCCGGGCCGATGCCGAAGTTGATGTCGTTGCCAAGGATTTCCTTCACGTAGCGCACTTGATTCAAGCCGCGAGGGCGAATCATGCCTTTCTTGGTGCGCAGGGCGACGGAGGCATCGGCAGGCGAATGATTGTCCAGCTCTTCGACGGCCGATTCCTGCAGGAACAGGTGAACCATGTCCGGCGACAGCTCGGTACCCTTGGTTTCCCGGTACAGGCGGCGCAGCAGGTTTTCCGCGGAGGTGGTGTGCTTACGCTCGCCGATCAGTTCGAACTGGTTTCCGCGGTTGCGGATCTCGATAGTCAGGCGCTGTTCGATCAAGCGCAGGTGCTCGTCGAACTGCCCGCACAGATTGGCAAAGCGGCGGGCCTCGAAAGGCTCGAGGATGAAACGATGTGGTTCGATGGGTGCGTTCAAGGTCGTATTTAGCCGCCCTGGGGCAATTGGGATGATTCAAGGATAGCGCCAGTGGCGCGGGTGCGAAAGCTCTTAAATATCGCAACGCAAAACACCGCCCTGTAGGAGCTGGCTTGCTGGCGATAGGGGCGCCACGGTACATCAGGCGCACCGCGTTATCGTTCATCGCCAGCAAGCCGGCTCCTACATCAACGAGCCCCGCAGCGAGTGCGGCTGTGCGGCGTCGATGTGCACATCGGCAAACTGGCCGATCAGGGTCGGATTGTCGCAGCGGAAGTTGACGATACGGTTATTCTCGGTTCGCCCTTGCAGCTCGCCAGGGTCTTTCTTGGAGTAATCGGTTACAAGAATCCGCTGAGTCGTACCGACCATTTGTCGGCTGATTTCAAAGCCCTGCTGGTTCAGGCGATGTTGCAGGGCGTTCAAGCGCTCTTTTTTCAGCTCTTCCGGGGTTTCATCGACCAGGTCGGCGGCCGGAGTGCCCGGGCGCTGGCTGTAGACGAACGAATAGGAGAAGTCGAAACCGACGTCCTGAATCAGCTTCATGGTTTGTTCGAAGTCTTTCTCGGTTTCGCCGGGGAAACCAACGATGAAGTCCGAACTGATGCAGATGCCCGGCACGGCAGCGCGCAACTTGCGCAGTTTGGATTTGTATTCCAGCGCCGTGTGGTTGCGTTTCATCGCCGCGAGGATGCGGTCCGAACCCGATTGCACCGGCAGGTGCAGGTGTTTCACCAGCTCCGGTACTTCGGCGTGGGCCTGGATCAGGCTGTCGGAGAATTCCAGCGGGTGCGAGGTGGTGTAGCGGATGCGGTCGATGCCATCGACTGCGGCGACCACGCGGATCAGTTCGGCCAGATCCGCCAGGCGACCGTCATGGGTCTTGCCGCGATAGCCGTTGACGTTCTGCCCCAGCAGCGTCACTTCGCGCACGCCGTGTTCGGCCAGGTGAATGATTTCGGCAATCACGTCGTCGAACGGGCGGCTCACTTCTTCACCGCGGGTGTAGGGCACCACGCAGAACGTGCAGTATTTGCTGCAACCCTCCATCACCGACACGTAGGCGCTCGGGCCATCGATGCGTGGCTCGGGCAAGTGATCGAATTTTTCGATTTCGGGGAACGAGACGTCGACTTGCGGCAGCTTGGTGATGCGCGCGGCGTCGATCATTTCCGGCAGGCGGTGCAAGGTCTGCGGGCCGAATACCACGTCGACATAGGGCGCACGGTCGCGAATGGCGGCGCCTTCCTGGCTGGCTACGCAACCGCCGACGGCGATTACCATGTCCGGGTTGGCCAGCTTCAGCTCGCGCCAGCGGCCCAGTTGGGAATAGACACGGTCCTGGGCGCGCTCGCGGATCGAGCAGGTGTTGAGCAGGATCACGTCGGCGTCTTCAGCGCGCGCCGTGACTTCCAGGGCCTGGTGTTCGCCCAACAGATCGACCATGCGCGAGCTGTCGTACTCGTTCATCTGGCAACCGTGGGTTTCGATGTAAAGCTTCTTGGCCATGGATAGAGTCATCACGTGATTCAAAGAACCGCGCATTATAGGGAACATGCACTCAGGTTCCTACCGCTGCGCGTCCGGCGGCTATGCTATAGTTCGCGCCCTCATTTTTATCCCCCGATGTGTTGCTCGCCCACCATGACCAAACGTGAAGCTCCAATCTACAAGGTGATTTTCCTCAATCAGGGCCAGGTGTTCGAAATGTACGCCAAGCAGATCTATCAAAGCGATCTGTGGGGCTTCCTGGAAGTGGAAGAGTTCGTCTTTGGCGAGCGCACACAGGTAGTCGTAGACCCGAGCGAGGAGAAGCTCAAGGCCCAGTTCGAAGGGGTCGTGCGCAGTTTCGTGCCAATGCATTCGATCGTGCGCATCGACGAGGTCGAGCGCCTGGGTACACCGAAAATCAGCGAAGCCCGCGGCACGGTCGGCAATGTGATGCCGTTTCCGGTGCCGATGCCTGAGAAGTAGTCTTCAAGACCGAGTCGCCTCATTCGCGAGCAGGCTCGCTCCCACAATAGATCAACTGTGGGAGCGAGCCTGCTCGCGAAGGGGCCGTCAGATCAATACTGAAGTCAGGGAAGCGGCGCGAACGGCGTCCGCCCATCGGCACTCTGCAATTCCATCAGGTATTTACGGAAGATTTGCCCCAGCACCTGAGTGGCGACTTCCAGTTCCTGGCGCGGCATCTTCTCGGCGACTTCGTCGGCCGTGTCCAAGGCTTCTTCCGCACCGTTGACCGCCGCCATCTTCAGTACGATGTACGCCTGAATATTATTGGCCGGTACGCCCTCGCCGTGAAAGAACATGGTGCCGAGTTTGAATTGGGCCTGCGCATGGCCTTGCAGCGAGGCTTTTTCGAAGTAGTTCAGGGCTTTATTGAGATCGCGTGGCGCGTTATTCCCATCGTAGTAGAACTCACCCAACTCGTATTGCGCTTGGGCATCCCCTTCATCCGACGCTTTCTGGCAGGCAGCCAGTGCCTGTTCCAGGTCTTGCGGCTGGGTATTGAGGGTGCAGCGACCCATCGCTGGGATTAACAACGAGTTACCGCCTGCTTGTGCGAGCGCGAGCAGGGGCTGAAGGAGCAACAGGCAGCCCAGTGAAAGGGCGCGGCCGGTGCGGTTCATGGGAATCGACTTACCTCTGAGGGGCGCGCGGACCCATCGAGGGGATCCAATAAGCGCGCATTATGAAATAAGCAGGGCCAACCTTACAAAGTCTTTACTCGTTTTTCTGCTGCGCGGGAAATATATCGGCCACTTAACAGGGATTATTAGCAGATGAGCAGGAAAAAGGGCAGGAGTGAAGGCTGACGCCGGCAATGGCCAGCGTCAGCGCTACGGCGTTACTTCAGCGCAGCAAAGGCGCGCTCGGCGGCATCCAGGGTCAGTTTCAGCTCGACTTCGCCGTGGGCGATCGAGGTGAAGCCGGCTTCGAAAGCGCTTGGCGCCAGGTATACGCCACCTTCGAGCATCAAGTGGAAGAAGCGGCCGAACAAGGCGGCATCGCTGGCCATCACGTCGTCGAAGGTCACAATGTCGTCGGCACCGCTGAAGTACAGGCCGAACATGCCACCGGCCTGGGTGGTCACGAAGGGAATACCAGCCGCATCGGCACGCACTTGCAACCCGTCGAGCAGGCGAGTGGTGTAGTCGGTCAGTTCGTCGTGGAAGCCCGGGCGGCTGATCAGGCGCAAGGTGGTCAGGCCCGCCGCCATCGCCAGCGGGTTACCCGACAATGTACCGGCCTGGTATACCGGACCCAGCGGGGCGATACGCGACATGATTTCACGCTTGCCGCCAAAGCAACCGACCGGCATGCCGCCGCCAATGATTTTGCCGAAGGTGGTCAGGTCCGGTGTCACGCCGTAGTGAGCCTGGGCGCCGCCAAGGGCAACACGGAAACCGGTCATCACCTCGTCGAAAATCAACACCACGCCGTGCTTGTCGCACAGGGTCCGCAGGCCTTCGAGGAATCCTGGGGCCGGCGGCACGCAATTCATGTTGCCAGCGACCGGTTCGACGATGATGCACGCCACGTCCTGACCGACTTCGGCAAGCATGGCCTCGACGGCATCAATGTCGTTGAATGGCAGGGTCAGGGTGTGTTTGGCGAACGCGGCGGGTACACCCGCCGAGCTCGGCACGCCTTGGGTCAAGGCCCCGGAGCCGGCCTTGACCAGCAGGCTGTCGGAGTGGCCGTGGTAGCAGCCTTCGAACTTGATGATGCTGTCGCGACCGGTAAAGCCACGGGCCAGGCGGATCGCGCTCATGGTCGCTTCGGTGCCGGAGCTGACCATGCGCACCATTTCCATCGACGGCACCAGCGAGCAGACGAGATCCGCCATCTGGGTTTCCATCTCGGTCGGCGCGCCGTAGGACAAGCCGTGTTCAAGCTGCTTGCGCACGGCATCCAGGACTTGCGGGTGACTGTGGCCCAGGATCATCGGGCCCCAGGAACCGACGTAGTCCACATAGCGCTTGTCGTCTTCGTCGGTGACGTAGGCGCCTTCGGCATGCTTGAAGAACAACGGCGTGCCGCCAACGCTCTTGAATGCACGGACCGGCGAGTTCACGCCACCGGGGATGTGTTTCTGGGCATTGGCAAACAGGGTTTCGGAACGAGACATGATCGGGCTCTCAAATCAGATTTTCAGTAATTCGTTAAAGGCGCGGGCGCGGCGGGTCACTTCAGCCGTGCTCTCGGCGCCAAACAGGCCATGTACCACGGCGAGCAGATCGACCCCATGGGCCACTAGCGGGGCGGCGTTGTCGAGGGTGATGCCGCCGATCGCGCAGATCGGCAGATGCAGTTTGCTGCGGGCCTGGTCGAGCAGGTCGAGACTGCAGGTCGGGGCGCCGGGCTTGGTGTTGGAATTGAAGAAGCGGCCGAACGCGACATAACTGGCGCCTTCCCTGGCGGCTTGCTCGGCCAATTCAAGCTGCGCGTGGCAGGTCGAGCCGATGATCGCTTTGGAGCCGAGCAGGGCGCGGGTCGGCGACAGCGGGCCATCGGTCTGGCCCAGATGCACGCCCACGTTCAGGCGGGCCGCCAGCTCGGCGTCGTCGTTGATGATCAACTGGGTCTTGTAGCGTTCGCACAGGTCGCGCAAGGCTTCGGCTTCACGCAAACGACGGGCCTCATCGCTGCTCTTGTCGCGGTATTGCAGCAGGGTGACGCCACCTTCCAGCGCCGCCTCCACGTACGAAAGAAATTTACCGGCCAGCAACTGGCTGTCGGTAATGGCGTACAGGCCACGTAGTTTCATCAAGCAAGCCTCACCGCAGCTAATAGAGAGTTACGAACAGAAGTCCAGTGGCAGGCGGCGTGGCACGAATTGGCCTTTGCCCAACTGCTCCGCATCGCGCAGGGTGCGCCACGTGTAGTTAAGTGCAGTCTGTACGGCGCTGGCGAGGTTTTCACCTTGGGCCAGACGGCCGGCAAGCGCACTGGCCAAGGTGCAACCCGAGCCGTGATAGCTGCCCGGCAAACGTTGACAGGTGTAGGTTTCGCGCAAGCCGTCGCGGCTGTACAGGCGGTTGTGGATTTCGGTTTCGTCGCCATGGCCGCCGGTGATCAGCAGGTGTTTGACGAACGGCAGGAGTTTTTCAGCGCACTCATCCGCGGTGCCTTCAGGCAGTTCGGCGAGGATACGGGCTTCGGGAAGGTTGGGGGTGGCGATGATCGAGAGCGGCAGCAGGCGTTCGCGCATGGCGTAGCCGACTTCGTCCTTGCCCAGTCGACCTCCGCCACCGGCGCGCAGTACCGGGTCACAGACCACCGGCAAGTGCGGGTGCGCCGAAAGCAGTTCGACCACGGTGTCGACCATTTCCAGGGAGCCGAGCATGCCGAGCTTGACCGCCGCGACTTCGGAATCGTTGAGCACGGCATTGGCCTGGGCCAACACCCACTCACGGTCGAGCACGCGAAAGTCAGTGACATTGACGGTGTCTTGCACGGTCAGGGCGGTGACGGCCGGAGCCGCATGGCAACCCTGAGCGAGCAAGGCTTCGATATCTGCCTGCAAGCCGGCGCCACCACTTGGGTCGTGGCCGGAGAGACAGAGGACAACGGGGCGAGAGCTGTAGATATTCATGGTGCGCGAGCTTACCACCAAACATCTTTTTTCGAAGCCCGCCGCGCGACAGTCAAAAGATCGCAGCCTTCGGCAGCTCCTACAGGGTCTTCAGCTCGACGCGAAAACCGTAGGAGCTGCCGAAGGCTGCGATCTTTTGATTTTGTGACCAAACCAAACGCTCTATCTCAATAATTTTCGCTGGAACTACCGTTCTAGAGCCTTTGTGTGAAAAATTTCGGTAGTGCTCATTAGCCATCAACGGCTATGCTAGAGTGGATCCAAACCAATAACAGGTATCACCGGTTTTACGTCTACTCAAAAGGAATGGGGGGCTTCCTGACAAGACCGGACAGGCCATGCTGGGGCATAAATGCGCTATTTGCTGATGTTTGTGTTGTGTTTGCCCCTCTTGGCGAACGCCGTTGAGTTCAATGAACTCACCCGAAGCCTTCCCCTCGGGCGAACCCTGCAAGTGTTTGAAGACGCGGGTGGTCAGGCGACTGTCGCGGATATTCGTGCGCAGGCGGCAGCTGGCAACTTCAAGGCGCATGACAAGACCACCCTTAATGCCGGCTATTCGCGCTCGGTGTTCTGGCTGAAAATCGACCTGCATTACCGCCCTTCAAACCCGACTGCGCAACGGACCTGGCTACTGGAGTTGGCTTACCCACCGCTCGATCACCTTGACTTGTATCTGCCTGACGCGAGCGGCAACTATCAATTGGCCAGGCAAACCGGCGACGCCTTGCCGTTCGCCAGTCGTGAAATACGCCAGAACAACTATCTGTTCACTTTGGAATTTACGCCTGGCCAAGCGCAAACCCTGTACTTGCGCCTGCAAAGCCAGGGGTCGATCCAGGCGCCGGTTACGTTGTGGTCCAGTACGGCCTATCTCGAAGACCAACCGGTGCGCCTCTATGTGTTGGGGCTGATCTACGGTGTATTGCTGGGCATGCTGGTCTACAACCTGTTCATTTACCTCAGCGTGCGCGATACCAGCTATCTCTACTACATCTTCTACATCGCCTCGTTTGGCTTGTATCAGCTGTCGGTGAACGGCGCGGCCGTGCAGTATTTCTGGCCAGACAATCCCTGGTGGGCCAACGCTTCGACGCCTTTTTTCATCGGTTGTGCCGGATTGTTCGGTAGCCAGTTCGCCCGCAGCTTCCTGCAGACCGCCACCCTCAGCCGCTGGATGGACCGATTGCTGCTGGCGTTGGTGGCATTCAGCGCGCTGGTGGTCGGGTTGTCCCTGATGACCAGCTATGCCTTGGCCTTGCGCCTGGCCACGACCCTGGCCCTGACCTTCACGGTGGTGATTTTTGCCGCGGGGATTTTCGCCTGGTTGCGCGGGTTGCGGGTTGCGCGCTATTTCATCATTGCCTGGTCGGCGTTTCTGCTAGGCGGCATCATCAATACATTGATGGTGCTCGGTTACCTGCCGAATGTGTTCCTGACCATGTACTCCAGCCAGATTGGCTCGGCCATCGAAGTGGCGCTGCTGTCCATGGCCCTGGCCGACCGTATCAACGCCATGCGCGAGCAGCAGGCGCAAACCCTGCTCGACGCCGGGCAAAAACTTGAGGCGCTCAACCAGCAGCTGGCACACAGCAACAAGCTCAAGGACGAATTCCTCGCCACCCTGACCCACGAATTGCGTACGCCCATGAACGGCGTGATCGGATCGCTGGAGCTGATGCAGACCGTCGAGATGGACCCTGAGCTGGAGCAATATCAGCAAACGGCTGCGGGATCGGCGCGGGACATGATGCGCATGGTCAATGGCATTCTCACCCTGACCGAACTGCAGGCGGGCAAGCTCAAGGCTTCTGCGACCACCTTCAGCTTGCGCAACGTGGTGGAGGCATTGCGTGCCCAGTTCTACGGCAATGCCGCGAGCAAGTCGCTGGACTTCAAGGTCGACGTGGCACCGGGTGTGCCGGATCGCTTGGACGGCGATAGCGCCAAGCTGGCGCAATGCCTGGAGTGCCTGCTGGATAACGCCATCAAGTTTACCCGGGTCGGCGGGCTGGCGTTGCGGGTCACCGGGAAACCAGTCAACCCAGAGCGACTGGCGTTGTCCTTTGCGGTGATCGACACCGGTATCGGCTTCACTGACCTTGGAGAGGCGACGATGTATCAGCGCTTCTTCCAGCTCGATGGTTCGATGACGCGCGAGTACGGCGGCCTGGGTGTCGGCCTGGCCATCTGCCGGCAACTGGTGGAATTGCTTGGCGGACGCCTGACGCACCGCTCCGAGCCCGGGCGCGGCAGCCGTTTCCAGCTTGATGTCGAATTTGACATTGCCACACCGCAGCGACCTGCCACACCGATCGCGACGCGGGAATCGCCACGGCTGCGCCAGCCTCAGGATTGCAGCGTATTGCTGGTGGATGACAACAACGTCAACCAGTTGGTGATGCGCGGCATGTTGCTCAAGCTCGGGTTTCGCGTGCGCACCGCCGACAGCGGCCTGGCCGCGCTGGATTTTTTGCAGCGCGAAACCTTCGATGCGGTGCTGGTCGATTGTCAGTTGCAAGCGCTCGACGGTGTTTCCGTGTGCTGCCGGATCCGGGCATTGCCCGGTTACGCGCAAGTGCCGATATTCATGATCGCCCTGGGGACTGAGCTGGAGCGCTGCGAGAGCGGCGCGATGATTGACCATTTGAGCAAGCCGGTGAAATTCGAGGACTTGCAGGTCGCGCTTTATCGTCGCGTGCTCTGTTCAGAGCAGGGCGAAAGCGCCGACAGTTAGGCAGATATGACACTTTGATCGGCCAGGGGGCGGTGCTTAACTGAAGTCCCTTGGCTGAGCAAAGGAGCCCCGTCATGAACCTGCATCAGTTCGCCGAAACCCACGAAGTCACCAACCAGCCACCCTCGCTGGATGGCACCAACCTGTATCGCATCGACCTGCCCCTGCAGGAGTGGGCGCGGCGTTTCGGGGCCGGTTGGGCCGAATCGCGGATCGATGCGTACGGCGCGCTCGCCGGCGGACCGTTGATGGCGGCGGGTTTCCTGGCCAATCAGAACAAGCCGATTTTCAGCAGTCATGATCGCTATGGACATCGTATCGACCTGGTGGAGTTTCACCCGGCCTATCATGAATTGATGCGCGCAGCGATCGAGCATGGCCTGACCTCGTTGCCCTGGGCGCATCCGCAGTCCGGTGCGCATGTCGCCCGCGCCGCCATGACCTACCTGCATAGCCAGGCCGAAGCCGGCAGCGGTTGCCCATTGACCATGACCTTCGCCAGCGTCCCGGCGTTGCGCCTGCAACCGGACCTGGCGGATCAATGGCTGCCGAAGATCCTGTCCACGGAATATGACCCGCGCAATGTCGGCATGGCCCACAAGGCCGGCGTCACGATTGGCATGGCCATGACCGAGAAGCAGGGCGGCACCGATGTCCGCGCCAATACCACCAAGGCTTATCCGGTGGGCGCCAGCGGTCCTGGCCAGGCGTACGAACTGGTGGGGCACAAGTGGTTCTGTTCGGCGCCCATGTGCGATGCCTTCCTGACCCTGGCGCAGACGGACAAGGGGCTGACCTGTTTCCTGCTGCCGCGGCATCGTCCGGACGACACGCGCAATCAGTTCTACATCCAGCGCCTGAAAAACAAACTCGGCAACTGTTCCAACGCCTCCAGCGAAGTGGAGTTTCGCGGGGCCTTGGCGTGGATGGTCGGTGAGGAAGGGCGCGGCGTGCCGACGATCATCGAGATGGTCGCCATGACCCGTTTCGATTGCATGGTCGGCTCAAGTTCGTTGATGCGCCAGGCGCTGACCCAGGCCAGCCACCACTGCGCCCACCGCAAGGTTGGCGGCAAGTTGCTCAGCGAACAGCCCTTGATGCAGAACGTGCTGGCGGACCTGGCGCTGGAAAGCGAAGCCGCCCTGGCCTTGAGCCTGCGCATGGGGCGGGCGCTCGATCATCTGGACGACTCACAGGAAGCCAAGTTCGCCCGGCTGGTGACAGCGGTGGGCAAGTACTGGATCTGCAAGCGCGCGCCGGCCATGATCAATGAAGCCGCTGAATGCATGGGCGGGGCGGGGTACGTGGAAGACAGCATCTTGCCGCGCCTGTATCGCGAGGCTCCGGTGAACTCGACCTGGGAAGGCTCCGGCAACGTGCAATGCCTTGATGTGCTGCGCGCTTTGTCCAAGGAACCGGGCGTGCTCGATGCATTGTTCAGCGAATTGGGTGATGGTCATGGCGATAAACGCCTGGCCGCGCACATCGCCCAATTGCAGTCGGCCTTCAAGGATACCGACGATATTCAATACCGTGCCCGGCAGTTGACCGAAGACATCGCCCTTGGGTTACAGGCGAAGCTGTTGTTGGAGGCGGGGAATACGGCGGTGAGTGACGGGTTTATCGCCAGTCGCCTGAATGGCGGTGGGCGGGTTTATGGCGGGTTGCCGCGTGGGTTGAATGTGGAAGCGATTGTTGCTCGTTCGACTCCGCAAGGTTTCTGAACTGTGGGAGCGAGCCTGCTCGCGAAAACGATCTGTCAGCCACATCGATATTGGATGTGCCATCGCCTTCGCGAGCAGGCTCGCTTGTATGGTAGGACTTGAAGGGAGGAGGAGGGACAAGGCTCGATTCTGACTGTTGACGC
>NZ_JBXAHO010000018.1:0-76709 GCF_058795195.1 Pseudomonas sp. GW823-FHT06B06
AGCCTTTTGCTTCCTTTTTGCTGGGCCGGCACTCCGGCGTTTGAAAAAGGGAGTCGCTGTAAAAGCGAAACCATAAGCCGCCGTTACCGCAGCAATGGATATACACCCCGTCCAATTCTTATCTACAACCCCACGCTTAAGTGAGCTGTATTACAGTAATCAGCGCACTTTGTGATAAACATCACGCTTGAGAACGAGAAGCTTTCATCGCGATTATTACTCGCCGGTCGTCGCTCATCCGGGAAAAAATTTGCGCTCATCCAGATGCCGATTAGTATTGCGTTAGGCTCTGTAAATAATTGAAAAGGCTGAGCCGGATATCCTTGGGGCCACGACTCCATGGAATCGGTCTTGAGGGCAGTAGAACGGCACGTGTTTTACTGGCGCAGGTGATAAATACGCTATTTGACTTGTCCTTACTTGGCTAAATGGATGGGTGTCTTCTTATGTCTGCGACCTTTTCAAACCAGGCACTTACCCAACGTCTAGCGGACTTTCCCACGCTGGTGGAAGCACTCGATTATGCCGCTTCAGGCCAGGGCGGGATGAACTTCTATGACAGACATTGCCGCTTGAATGCAGCGCTCGAATACTCAACGCTCAGAAGTAATGCTGTCTCGATTGCCCAGCGCCTACTTGGGCTCAAGTTGAACAAAGGCGATCGGGTTGCGCTCATCGCCGATACGCACCCAAGCTTTATCGAGTCGTTTTTCGCCTGCCAGTACGCTGGCTTGATCGCCGTTCCTCTGCTGGTTCCTGCCAGCCTGGGAAGCCATCGTTCCTATGTGGACAAGTTGAAGGGGCTGTTCGCCAATTGCACGCCGGCGGCCGTTTTGGGGGTGGAGGAATGGCTGCCCTATATCCGCGAAGCACTGGGGGACACCCGGCAGGTGTTCGTCGGGTCGCTTGAGACATTGGGCCAATTGCCCGCGTCGCAGACGCTACCCACGGTCTCGCCGGAGGACATCGCCTACCTGCAATACACGTCCGGCAGTACCCGCTTCCCGCGTGGCGTGATCATTACCCAGCGTGCGGTGATGGCCAACATCAGAGGCATCGTCGTGGACGGTGTTGGCGTTCGCGCAGGGGATCGGTGCGCCTCATGGTTGCCCTTTTATCATGACATGGGGCTGGTGGGTTTTGTCCTGGCGCCCATGGCGGCGCAATTGACTGTCGACTACTTGCACACCCGGGATTTCGCCACTCGGCCCGGGCAATGGCTCAAGCTTATCAGCCAGAATCGAGTCACTGTCTCGGTGGCGCCGCCCTTTGGCTATGACCTTTGTACCCGGCGAGTCCGGGACCTGGAAAAAACGCCGCTGGATCTCTCCTGCTGGCGCGTGGCGGGGATCGGGGCAGAACCGATTCGGGCATCGGTGTTAAGCCGCTTCGCCGAGTGTTTTCTCGACACCGGATTCGATCCGGCTGCCTTCACGCCTTGCTATGGTCTGGCGGAAAGCACGCTGGCCGTCAGCTTCGCCCGTCGCGGGGTGGGGGTGCAAGTGGACCATGTCGCGCGCTCGGTATTGGAGCATCAGTTCAGGGCGCAGGCGAGCGCCGCCGATGATCCGGCAAGCTGCGCCTTCACCAACTGTGGCGCCCCTTTGCCCGGCCATCGCGTGGAAATCCGCAACGCTGCGGGGCGGCAGGTTGCGGAGCGTGAGGTAGGGCAGATATTCGTCCAGGGACCCAGCGTAATGTCAGGTTATTTCAATGACCCACAGAGCACCTGGGCAGTCCTGGAAGATGGCTGGCTGAACACCGGTGACCTGGGCTACCTGTCCCAGGGTGAACTGCATATCACCGGTCGGAGCAAGGATTTGCTGATTGTGCGCGGTCGCAACATCTGGCCGCAGGATATTGAATACCTGGTGGAATCCGAACCTGAACTGAGGCCCGGCGATGCGATTGTGTTCGTCGTTCCCGTCGATGATGAGCCCCAGGTCGTGGTCCAGATTCAATGCCGCATCCGTGAGCCAGAAGGTCGTGAACGCCTGGTCCGTACCCTGGTAGCGAAGATCACCAGTGAGTTCGGTCTCACTGCTGACGTGCACCTTGTGCCTCCTCACTCGTTGCCGCGAACCTCCTCGGGCAAGCCTTCCCGTGCCGAAGCCCTTGAACGATTTTTGGCCCAGGCGAACACCGACCTTCCTTATCTAGCGCTGGAGGTGACGTGAGTGCTCGCGTTGTTTCGCTCACTGGCGCGACTGGCTTCATAGGCAGTGTCCTACGCGAACGGCTCATCACCCGTGGCGTGGAGGTCCGTGCCCTGGCTCGCTCCAGGAGCGCAATGACAGCGGATGGAACAAAGTGGATCAGCGGAACACTGGAAGATGAACAGGCCCTGGCCGAGCTCACCAGGGGGGCAGATACAGTCATTCATTGCGCAGGGAAGGTCAGGGGCAGGAATGCCCGAGACTTCGACGAGGTCAATGTGCAGGGCAGCAAGCGCTTGATGGAGGCGGCGCGGATGAGTGGGAGTTGCGAGCGTTTTTTGCTGATCTCGTCCCTTGCCGCTCGCTATCCGACATTGTCCTGGTACGCCGCTTCCAAATTCGAAGGGGAATGCCAGGTCAGGGAGGCGGCCGGGACGATACCCGTGTGCATTTTCAGGCCAACCGCCGTATATGGACCAGGCGACCGCGAGTTGCGCCCGGTGTTCGAGTGGCTCCTGCGGGGCTGGCTGGTCACGCCCGGTAAAGGCGATTCACTGCTTAGCTTTCTGCATGTCGACGATCTGGTCAGTGCCGTCATGCAGTGGTTGGATGCGCCTGTCATGCAATCGCAGACCTTTGAATTATGTGATGGCCAGGCGCAAGGGTACGACTGGGCAAGCCTGGCCAGCATCGCCACCGATATCCGCAATGCGCCGGTACGGCACGCGGTAGTGCCTGCCAAGGTGTTGAAGGGGATCGCACGAGCGAACCTGGTGCTGTCGCGCTTCACCCGCCAGGCGCCCATGCTGACCCCCGGTAAAGTCAATGAGCTGATGCACCCTGACTGGACTTGCAGCAATGCCCGCATCAGCGCGGTATTGGGTTGGGAGCCGCAGATTCTGTTAGGGCAAGCATTGCGCAATCATCTGTACTGAGCGGCGAAGAACGACTGAACCCCAGGAGATCCACGATGATCACAGAAGAAGCGATACTCGAAAAGGTCATGGAGATCATCGAGCCGTTTGCACCATCTGGAATGGTAATCAAACCGAATTCCGATCTGACCGGAGACTTGGGGATGGAGTCGATAAAGGTGATGGACATGCTGTGGGTATTGGAGGACGAGCTCAAAATGTCGATCCCTCTCAATATCCTGATGGACGTGCACACTCCCGACCAGTTGGCTCATGCCATTCTTACCCTGACGGAGCGTAAAAATGGGACTGTTTGACAAGTTCGGCAAGCTGGCAGCTGAGCGCGCCAGTCTCTGTGGCACACAGATCCATCCTTTTGGAATTCGCATCGATGAGATGTATTCCCCCACCGAGGGCTGTATTGAGGGGCAAAGGGTCATTCTCGCCGGCACCAATAATTATCTTGGACTCACCTTCGACCCCGCCAGCATCAAGGCGGCGCAGCGCTCACTGGCGCTAGAGGGCACCGGCACTACCGGTTCTCGCATGGCCAACGGCAGTTACGCCGGACACAGCGCGCTGGAAGAGGAACTGGTTGATTTCCTGGGGCGAAGTTCCGTCATCGTGTTCTCGACAGGCTATGTCGCCAACCTGGCTGTCATCGGGACGTTGGCAGGGTCGCGCGAGGTCGTGTTGCTTGACGCTGACTGCCACGCGAGCATCTACGACGCTTGCAAGCTGGGAGGCGCGGAGATCATCCGTTTTCGCCATAACGATGTCGCTGATCTGGAGCGGCGCATGGTCCGGCTCGGCGAACGCGCGCGGGAAGCGATTATCCTGGTGGAAGGGATCTACAGCATGCTGGGCGACCAGGCTCCGCTCAGAGAAATAGTCGAGGTCAAGCGCCGCCTTGGAGGTTACCTGTTGGTTGACGAGGCGCATTCCTTTGGCGTCCTGGGGGCCAACGGGCGAGGCCTGGCCGAGGAGCTGGGTGTGGACTCGGAGGTGGACATCCTGTTGGGAACGTTCAGCAAGAGTCTGGGCGCCGTCGGCGGATTCGCCGCCTGTCACGACGCGCAAATGGACCTGCTTCGCTACGCCAGCAGACCTTATATTTTTACCGCTTCACCAGCCCCCTCGGCGATTGCCTCGGTAAGGACGGCGCTGGCGGCCATCAAGGAACGCCCGGAGCTGCGGCATCAGCTGTGGTCGAACGCCCGACGGCTGTATCAAGGTTTGGCAGAGTCAGGCTACCAGTTGGGACCGCAGGCCAGTCCAGTGATTGCCGTCATGCTGGAGTCGCCTCAAGAGGGCCTGACCGTTTGGCGGGCGCTGATAGAGAGGGGCGTCTATGTCAATCTGGTCCTTCCTCCCGCGACCCCCGGCGCCGTCACCCTGGTGCGTTGCAGCGTCAGTGCGGCCCATACACCTGAACAAATTGACCGGATCATCGAGGCCTTCGCTTCATTGCGTGGCGCGATGGGCCAGGTCACGGCGGGCGCTTGATGAGTGTCGTGAGCTGTCGGTGAGCTAATCTTTACCTACGTCATAGTGAACCACAGTCATGCGGATTATTTTTGCCTTTGGCCGCTCCTACCCGGCCCGCACCGTGCTGATGCTCCTGAGCCTGCTGCTGGCAGGGGTGGTTGAAAGCGTCAGTTTGAGCACGATGCTGCCCTTGATATCGGCCATGCTTGAAGACCAGCCTCATTCGAAGCTGGCGGTCTACGTCTTCGGGGCAATGAACTCGATCGGCCTGCAGCCGACGATCGCGAACATGCTGGTGGTCATTGTCGTGGGCATGACGCTGAGCAACCTGCTGATATTGTTGGGCAACCGTCAAGTGGGCTATACCGTGGCACACGTGGCAACCGACCTGCGTGTGAGCCTCATCAAGGCATTGCTGGGTAGCCGCTGGGAATATTACCTGCGCCAACCCTCCGGAGCACTGGCCAATGCCGTTGCAACCGAAGCCTTCCGTGCTTCCACGGCTTATGAGCATGCGGCCAATATGCTGGCGCTGGGTATCCAGGCGGCGGCCTATGCACTAATCGCGCTTTTTGTCTCGTGGCAGGCCGCGATCCTGTCACTGGTGATCGGCTTCGTCCTGCTGGCTGCCGTGCGAGGTCTGGTCAAGACATCGCGGCGTGTCGGGAAAAGCCAGACCCGCCTGATGCGCGAGTTGCTGGTCCACCTGACGGACACCCTTGGCTCGGTGAAACCGCTCAAAGCCATGGCACGCGATGACATCGCCGATTCCTTGCTGCGTCGTCACGCCGGCGAACTCAATACCGCATTGGAACGCGAAGTGATGAGCCGCGAAACGCTGAGGGCCTTGCAGGAGCCCATGCTGGCGATCCTTGCCGCGGCGGGCCTCTACGCGGGGCTGGTCATCGGCGGCATGCCGCTGTCTTCGGTGATGGTGTTGATCTTCGTGGTAGTGCGCATGCTGGGGTTGCTGCACAAGGCACAGCAGCGCTATCACCGGATGGCCGCGCAAGAGAGCGCCTATTGGGCCATTAACGAGTCGATCGACAACGCTATTGCCGATGCCGAGCCTGTCGGAGGGACTTGCACGCCTTCCTTGCAGCGGCATATCGCTTTTGAAAATATCAGTTTTGGCTACGGCGGGCGGCAGGTTCTTAACAACGTGTCGATGAATTTCCCGGTCGGTTCATTCACCACCATGATCGGTCCGTCCGGCTCCGGCAAGACCACCGTGCTCGACCTGATCTGTGCGCTGCTCGCGCCACAGTCCGGACGCATCAGGGTCGACGACTGTGACTTGCATGCCTTGGACAGGAAGGCCTGGCGCCGAATGATCGGCTACGTCACCCAGGAAACCCTACTGCTGCACGATAGCATCCTGGCGAATGTCACCTTGGGAGACAGGGCCTTGAACGCCACCGACGCAGAGCGCGCGCTGCGTCAAGCCGGTGCATGGCAGTTTGTGCAGGAATGCCCTGGCGGACTGCAATCGATCGTCGGCGAGCGCGGGGCCAAACTCTCAGGAGGGCAAAGGCAGCGTATCGTCATCGCGCGTGCCCTGGCCCATCGCCCCAGGCTGCTGATCCTGGACGAAGCCACCAGCGCACTCGATCCGGAGTCGGAGGCGGAAATATGCCAGGTGCTGAAGAACCTCACGCCTGGCATCACTGTCATCGCAGTGTCGCACAGGCCTGCCGTGATCCGCATTGCGGATCAGATTCTCGAGGTCCGAGACGGCAAGGTACTGGCCACGCACCATGCCGTCGATCCTGATGGCACTCGGGCTGACGAGGCGAAAGCCTGAGAAAAGCGCAGGGGTAGGGGGCGTCCAGTCTGTAGGAGCGAGCATGCTCGCGAAAAACCTGAGAGCACCGCGGCGTGTCAGGCTCCTCGCAACATCGTTGACCTCCATCGTCGGAACGCCGCCCGGAGCATGCTCGCTCCTACAGAGATATCCGTTCATTCGCGGGAGCTAGCGTTTACAGGCTGCCGACCAGATGGCCGCCGTCCACTGCCAGGACCGCGCCTGTCATGAAGGCGCCGGCCTCGCTCGCGAGCAGGAGAAACGGGCCTTCCAGTTCCTGCAGGCTTCCCAGTCGACGCATCGGCACGGTGTCGCGTATATACGCCTGGCCCTTTTCGCTGTCGAAATACTCATCGTTCATTTCGGTCTTGAAGTAACCCGGCGCAATGGCATTCACGCGGATCTGGTAGCGCGCCAGTTCCAGCGCCAGGGATTTGCTCAGTTGCACCACGCCAGCCTTCGCCGCGCAGTAGTGGCTGTAGCCAGTGCCTACGCGCAGCCCGAGCATCGAGGCGATGTTGACGATGCTGCCAGGTCGCTGTGCCTTTGCGAGGCGTTGCGCTGCACACTGGGCAACGCGCCAGACGCCGTCGAGGTTGGTCGACAGCATCGCCCGCCAATCGGCCTCGCTGATCTCCAGCACGCGCTGGCCGTTGCCGATGCCGGCATTGTTGAGCACTACATCCACCACACCGAAAGCAACCTGGGCGGCGTCAAACGCTGCTTCGACGCTGTCGCGATCGGTAACGTCCAGGGCCACGGCCATAGCCTCACCGCCAGTCTGGCGAATTTCGTCTGCCAGTTGCTGCAAGCGCTCCACGCGCCGGGCGCCCAGCACTACGCGCGCACCCGCACCGCTGGCCACGCGCGCCAGATGCGCGCCAATGCCGCTGGAGGCACCGGTGACCAGTACCGTCTTGCCAATCAGGGAAAAACCGGGGTTTTCATTCATCGCATTGTTCCTGTCGGGGAGTGGATCGGCCGCCCATGGCGGCCGATCGGGACTCAGATTCGTTCGATGCGGGTCTTGCCGGCAGCCACCAGGCGTTCCAGCAACGGGGCAGGGTGGAACCACATCTCGCCGTATTCGCCGAGGGCCTTGCGGTAATGGCGGATACCGTCCAGCACCTTGTCCAGGCCGATCTGCTCGGCATAGTGCATCGGCCCGCCGAGCCACGCCGGGAAGCCGTAACCGTTGATCCACACCAGGTCGATATCGCCACTGCGCTCGGCAATGCCTTCGTCGAGCAGCTGGATGCCCTCGTTGATCAGCATGAACAGGCAGCGGTCATGAATCTCCTGCGTGGCGATCGGCCGGCGGCGGATGTCCAGTTCGCCGGCGATGCGTTCGGCCAGGGTGATGACCTCGAAGTCCTCCTTGCGCTCGCGGCCCTCATAGATATAGGCACCGCGCCGGGTCTTCTGACCGAAGCGGCCGAGGGCGTTCAGTTCGTCAGCCAGGCGGCAATAGCTCGGATCATGGGCAATCGCTTCACGACGCGACTCGCGCACCAGGAAGCTGACGTCGATCCCGGCCAGGTCGTGCATCGCCATCACCCCCATGGCCAGGCCGAGGTCAGTCAGCACCTGGTCGATCTGCGCTGGCGTAGCGCCCTCCAATACCAGGCGATGGGCTTCGCGGGAGTAGGGTTCGAGCATGCGATTGCCGATGAAGCCGAAGCACACGCCGGACACTACCGGGATTTTCCCAATCGTCTTGCCCAGTTTCAGTGTGGTCGCCAGCACCTCGGGCGCGGTGAGTTTGCCGCGAACAACTTCGAGCAGGCGCATCACATTGGCCGGACTGAAAAAGTGCAGGCCGATGACGTCTTGCGGGCGGCGCGTAACCGCGGCGATCTGGTCGACATCGAGGGTGGAGGTGTTGCTGGCCAGAATCGCGCCTGGCTTGCACACCTCATCCAGGGTGCGGAACACTTGTTGCTTGATCGGCAGGCTTTCGAACACCGCCTCGATCACCAGGTCGCACTCGGCAATGTCGGCATAGTCAAGGGTGCCGGTGAGCAAGGCCATGCGCTGGTCGAGCTGTTCCTGGGTCAGCTTGCCGCGTTGCCGGCTGATCTCATAGCTGCTGCGGATTTGCCCCAGCCCACGCTCCAGCGCCTCGGGTTTGAGCTCCAGCAGCGTGACGGGGATGCCCACGTTGGCGAAGTTCATGGCGATGCCACCGCCCATGGTCCCGGCGCCGATCACCGCGACCCGGGCGACCGGACGCAAGGCTGTGTTAGCGGTGACACCGGCCACTTTGCCGGCCTCGCGCTCGGCGAAAAACACATGGCGCAAGGCCTGGGATTGCGTCGAGGCTTCGGCTTCCTTGAACAGGGCGACTTCGCGCTGCAGGCCGGCCTGCAACGGCAGCACGCAGGCCGACTCGACGGCCGCCAGCACCAGTCGGGGCGCCAGGCGGTTTTTCCAGCGCGGTTCGTGGCTGGCCCGATAGTCTGTGAAATACCCATCGGGCAGGGCGGCGGCCGGGTTGGCGTGACGTTCTGCGGGGCGCGCCGGTGCGCCTTCGCGGATCAACTCCCGGGCGAAGTGACGTGCGCCATCGAGCAGGCATTCGCCGTCCCCGAGCAAGCGGTCGATCAAGCCGAGCTCAAGGGCCCTGCCTGCGCTGACAGGCTGGCCGGAGATCATCATTTCCAGTGCCGGTTCGGCGCCGATCAGTCGCGGCAAACGCTGGGTCCCACCCGCACCGGGCAATAGGCCCAGGTTGATTTCCGGCAAGCCGAGACGGCTGTCGGCAGCGCTGATGCGATAACCGCAGGCCAGCGCCAGCTCCAGCCCACCACCGAGGGCGAAGCGATCGATGCTGGCAATCAGTGGTTTGTCGATTTGGGTCAGACGCAACAGCAAGTCGGGCAGCGAAGGGGCGGCGAAAGACCCGGGAAGGCCGAATTCGCTGATATCGGCACCGGCGCAGAACAAGCCGTTTGCACCGTGCACAATGATCGCCGAGACGGCAGGATCGCTGGCGGCGCGCTCGCAGGCGTCGAGAATGGCCGCACGCAGGGGTTGCCCCAGTGCGTTGACCGGCTTTGATGCCAGGCCGATCAGGGCGAGGTTGTCTTCGACGTGGTAGGTGACCAGGTTGCTCATGTTGATTTCCCGAAATTTATTGTTATCACGGCCCCCTGTAGGAGCGAGCATGCTCCGGGCGGCGTTCCGACGATGAACTTCCAAACACCGCGTGAATCCTGAAAGCACGCGTTATCGTTGACGACCATCGTCGGAACGCCGCCCGGAGCATGCTCGCTCCTACAGGGGAGGGGCATTAGAACCAGCGGTCCTGCATGTAGTAGGCGACATGGTTGGCTTCAGTGAGCAGCCGCCCCTGGGACTCCAGCGACGCCAGTTCCCAGGTCATGTAGTAATGCGCAGCCTGCAACTTGCCTTGATAGAAATCGGCGTCGCTGTCGCCAGCGCCCGAACCCAGGGCGCGGCTGGCCAGCAGGGCCTGGCGCAACCAGATCCACCCGACCACCACGCGTCCAAACAGGTCCAGATAGGGCGTGGCATTGGCCATGCCGAGGTTGGCATCGGCCGTCACCTGCGTTTGCAGGCTGGCGGTGACTTGCTCGAGTACGCGCAAGGCATCGGCCAGCAGTGCCGCGAGCGGCGCACAGTGTGGGTCGCTGTTGGCGGTGAGCAGGGTGGCAAGCACTTCGGCGGTGAACAGTCGATAGCCATCACCTCCGCGCGGCCCCAGTTTTCGACCCAGCAGGTCGATGGCCTGGATGCCTTCGGTGCCTTCATGAATCGGGTTCAGGCGATTGTCGCGGTAGTACTGTTCCAGCGGGTATTCGCGGGTATAACCGGCGCCGCCAAGCACCTGGACGCCAATCTCGGACGCGAGCAGGCCGTAGCGCGAGGGGTAGGTCTTGACCACCGGCGTCAGCAGGTCGAGCAATTCGCCGGCATTGTTGCGCGCCAGCGCAGTGGTCGCGGTGTGGGCATCTTCCACCAGGCTGCTGGCATACAAGCACAGCGCCAGGCTGCCCTCGGCGTAGACCTTCTGTTGCAGCAGCATCCGACGCACATCGGCGTGCTCGATGATGCGCACCTGGGGTGCCGCCGGGTTCTTGTTCCCGGGCAAGCGGCCCTGTGGCCGCTGGCGGGCGTAGTCCAGGGCGTGAATGTAGCTCTGGTAGGCGAGGCTGGCGGCCCCGAGGCCGACACCGATGCGGGCCTCGTTCATCATCTGGAACATGTAGCTCAGGCCCTGATGTTCCACACCGACCAGGTAGCCCACGGCGCCGTCGTGCTCGCCGAAGCTGAGCACCGTGGACGTGGTGTTGCGATAGCCCATCTTGTGCAGCAGGCCGGCCAGCGCCACGTCGTTGCGCGCACCGACGCTGCCATCGGCATTGACCAGGAACTTGGGCACCAGGAACAGCGAAATGCCCTTGGTCCCGGCCGGCGCGCCTTCGATGCGGGCCAACACCATGTGCACGATGTTATCGGTCAGTTCGTGGTCGCCACCGGAGATGAACATCTTCTGGCCGAAGATCTGGTAAGTGCCGTTTTCAGCCGGGCGTGCCAGGGTGCGCAGGTCGCCCAGCGCCGAGCCCTGGCCGGGTTCGGTGAGGGCCATCGTGCCGCTGAAGCGACCGTCGAGCATGGGCGCCAGGAAGCGTTCAAGCAACGGTGGACTGGCAAAGGCCCTGAGCAGATTGGTCGCGCCGATGCTCAGGAAGGAATAGGCGACCGTGGAAATATTCGCCGCGTTGAAGTAGGCCATGCAAGCTCGCAGGATCACTTCTGGCAATTGCAGGCCGCCATCGGCAAAATCGTGGTGCGCGGCCAGGAACCCGGCCTGGGCAAAGGCGTCCCAGGCGACTTTGGTTTCGGCGATCATGTGAACCCGCTCGCCATCGAAGGTCGGTTCGTTGGCATCGCCCTTGTGATTGTGCGGGGCGAACAGCTCAGCGGCGATCTGGAGGGCGGTGGTGAGAGAAGCGTCGAACACGCCGCGGTCGTGCTCGGCATAGCGCGGGCGTTGCAACAACGCTTCGGTATCGAGCAGCTCGTAAAGCTGGAAGCGCAGTTCGCGTTCGTTGAGCAGCAGGTCAGTCATGGCATCTCTCGTCAAACAGTGTCGAGTGTGGGCCATGGAAGCAATTCTCGGCCCGTTACAGGCGTCCACAATAGTGTGATGTGCCGGGCTTTTATCCCCCTCCTTTGGGGGAGGCCCGGACGTCGTCAGGTGACGGAAACAGTGTCCTCGCCCGCAACAGGCGCGAAGAGAGAGCCTCGAAGGTTCCAGGCACGGGGCTTGAGTCGAAGCACCCACCGCTGATGCTATGATCTGAGCGTCTATGCCTGGCCTAGAGATTGTCCATGGATCGCCTGTCTACCTTGTTTTCGCAGTTCGGCGTACGCGCAAACCTGTTTTACAACGGCAGGTTATGCGGCCTCGCGTCCTACGATGGTGCGCAAGGGCGTGGTTATGTTCATCTGCTGCAGGCGGGCAGCGTCACGTTGCTGGGCGCCGATCGCAAGGACTTACTGCTGACCCGGCCCAGCCTGATTTTCATGCCACGCCCCAGCCGACATCAGTTGTTTGCCAACGAGTCCGAGGGCGCTCAACTGTTGTGTGCCTCAATGGAGTTCGAGGGCGGAATCGATAATCCGTTGGCGGCTTCGTTACCCGATTACCTGGTGTTGTCCCTGGATGAACTGCCCATGCTGGCCGATACGCTGAAGTGGATGTTCGGCGAGGCAGCGAGCGCGCATTGTGGCAGGGAGGCAGCTCTGGAGCGTTTATTTGAACTGCTGATCATCCTGTTGTTTCGGCATCTGCTTGATCACCAACAATTGCGCACCGGAATGATGGCCGGCCTGGCCGATCCGCGGTTGGCGCGCTCCCTGGTGCAAATTCACAACGCACCCGAGCGTGCCTGGTCAATTGCGCAACTTGCGAGCGAGTCGAATATGTCGCGCGCGGCCTACGCGGTGCATTTTCGCGACGTCATCGGGCAGACACCTGCCGAATATCTGTTGAGTTGGCGGATCAGCCTGGCGCAGAAGCGTCTGCGTGAAGGGCGGTCGATTACGCTGATCGCCGCCGAGGTCGGCTATGAAAGCCCTTCGGCACTGGCACGTGCGTTTCGACGCAAGACGGGCTGCAGCCCGCGGGACTGGGTGAAAGACCTGGCGGGAGACGATGATGGGGCAATGGCCTGAAAGCATCGAACTGCTTCAGGCCATCGCGCAGGGTCGATCATCGGTTCAACGGCTTTGCAGCTCAGTCAGGGAGTGGCCGGCGATAAATATCGAGGCGGCAAGCAAGCCGATGTCCTTGAGCAGAAACTGCCCCGGCGCCACCGAGATGCCTGGAAAACCGAGGCCGGGTTCAATCACGCCGGGGGTCGAGAACATGAAGCTCAAGGTGGTGAAGAACAGTCCGGCAGACAGGGCTGCGCCGATCAATGAAAGCTTGGGTGACAGCAAGCGACCTGCAATCAGGACCCCGATCGAGACCTCCAGGATGCCAAGCAGGCTGGAGAAGGTATCGACACTGAAAATGTCGTAGACCCAACCCAGCAAAGGGCTGTTACTCACCAGCGGCACCAGACCGGTGGCTTCGTAGTGGGTGAACTTCATCCCGCCAAACCAGAAGTAAATGACGGCGAGTGCAAAGTAGGCACCATAGGTGCCAAGCGCCATGGTTTTGATCCCGAGCGTGGAAGAGCTTTGTACGTTGGTGCTGCTGTTGTCGATGCTTAAGGTTTTCATGATCAAGGCTTCCAGGAGAGTGGTGAGGAACGCTAATCAACAACCCGGCGCGGTGTGCGTTGGGAGTGCGGACAGTGTTGCCTTGGATGCCATGCTCGTGGCGCCAGAACGTATTGCATTCAGTGCAGATCGTCTTGACTTGGCGACGAGAAAACCCACAAGACCAGAGCAGCAGCACTGATCGAGGCGCCCAGCAGGCTGACGGCCATCCAGCCCCAAAGCGCATAAACCTGGGTCGCTGCGGCGGCTCCCAGCGCGCTGCCGACCGAGTAGAAGCACATGTAGGCGCCGACCATGCGACTGTGCGCGTCGGGTCGTGCGGCGAAAATGATGCTCTGGTTGCTGACGTGTACTGCCTGCACCGCAAAGTCGAGCAGGACGACGCCGCAGACCAGGGCGACCAGGGACGTCTGGGCGAATGCAATGGGCAACCAGGACAGCGTCAGGAGCCCTAGCGAAATGCCGGTCACTCGTTGCCCCAGGCCTTGATCGGCCCAGCGACCGGCTCTTCTGGCCGCCAGGGCACCGGCGACGCCGGCCAGGCCAAACAGGCCGATAGCCGTGTGTGACAGCGACAGCGGCGGGGCGCTCAAGGGCAGCACCATGGACGTCCACAACACGGAAAAAGCGGCAAAGATCAGCATCGCCAACAGGCCTCTGGCGCGTAACGTGGGCTCGGTAATGAATAGGGTGAACAGCGAACGGATGAGCGTGAGGTAGCTGTCTTGATGCCTTGGCACTGCCGTTACGGGCACGCTTTTCCACAGCACCGCCGCGAGCGTAAGCATCAGCCCTGAAGACACAAAGTACACGGCGCGCCAGCCCGCGATGTCCGCAATCACGCCAGAGGTAAACCGCGCCAGAAGAATGCCCAGGACAATCCCGCTGGTTACCGTCCCGACGGCTTGCCCGCGTTGCGAGGGCGTTGCGAGCGCGGCGGCGTATGCCACAAGTACCTGTACGACCACGGCCAGCAGGCCCATCACGATCATGGCACTCAACAGGGCCAGCCATTGCTGGGCAGCACCGACCGCCGCCAGCGCCAACGCCGACAGCAGCACTTGCGCCAGAATCAGCCGCTTGTGATTGACCAGATCCCCCAGCGGGACGATGAACAGCAGCCCCAGCGCGTAACCCACCTGGGTGGCCGTCACCACAATCCCGATCATAGATGAGTCCACGCCCAGACTCTGGGCCATGGAATCGAGTAACGGTTGCGCGAAGTAAACGTTGCCGACTGCAAGTGCGCAGGTGATGGAAAACAATAACGTCAGCGATGGTGAAAGCCCTGGAGAGTGTTCGAACCCGGTGCATTCGCCGATTTGCCCAGGCCGCCTGACAAGGCATTGGGCCGCTGAATCGGTATCTGCTGTCATGTGCGCCTCCGTGGCGTTAAACTGGTTGCAAATTAAAACCTGAATCTATTGTTGGCATGACAGGTTTCAAATTGCAACCACATTCCCGGGAGTAAAAAATGCTCGACGACGCTACGCCACAAGGCAACGAATGCCCGGTCGCAAGAACACTGGAAGCCATTGGCGATCGCTGGTCGCTCATGATCATCCGCGATGCCTTTGACGACATTCGCCGGTTCAGCGAATTTCAGAAGAGCCTGGGCGTGGCCAAGAATATTCTGGCTTCGCGACTGAAGACTCTGGTCGAGATCGGGATATTCGACATCCGACCGGCGTCGGATGGCAGCGCCTACAAGGAGTACGTGCTGACAGAGAAAGGACGGGAGATCTTTCCGTTGGTGGTCTGCATGAGGCAGTGGGGCGAACGATTCCTGTTCGAGCCGCAGGAGACCCGTTCTGTGCTGTTGGACAACGCGTCCGGCAAGCCGTTGATGCCGATTGAGGTGCGCTCAGCGAGCGGGCAGACGCTGCGGCCCGCTGATTGCCACAGGGTGAGACTGGTTGATGGCGAGTCGTGAATCGGCTGTTGTCATTCCAGAAGTGGTGAGGGCCAAGCAAACTTTCCATCATCGCCCAGGCTGCCATTGTGAGTACCCTGGCAGACCCTCCCCATTCAGCCACGCCACGTCCTGCTCCGTCCAGATGTGATATTCGGGCCTGGAACCAGGATCCTCGTCCAGCGTCGCCACGCGCACGATCATCGCGCTTGAGCCGTTACGCTCTGCCGCAAGGTGCGATCCGCAGTGCGAGCAGAAGTGTCGGATCTTCCCGGGAGTTGACTCGAAAGGCCTCAACGCGTCCAGGCCTCGTGTCCACCTGAAATGCTCTTTCAACACGCCAGCCGTGGAGACATAAGCAGCGGCATGGGTCTTGCGGCAGGTGCTGCAGTGACAATGGCTGATCGGCATATCAATGCTGTCGATCTCATAGCCTACAGCCCCACAAGCGCAGCTTCCTTTCATTTTGTCCTCCGGTTTGGGCACTGTGTGAAGATCACGGCTTTTTGCAGTCTGACGGCGTTTGCCAAGCGACAAGCTCGACGTAGCTCGACTCCCCACCTCCAGTCGCACCCGACAACCAACCCCATACGAAGGACAGGGTGGTCCGCCCCTCGTGATCAACGCCTACCGTGCCACGAGACCAGCCGGACAGAATCTCACCCTCCGTGGTCAGGCAATGAAAAAGCAGCTCGATGGTCTCGGGGCCTGTCACGCGGCCGACCTGATGGCCCATGCGGATCTTGCCGCCCTGGTAGGTACTTGAAATGGCATCTCCCTCGACCTGGTAGTGAAACACCGTGCCTGCACCGGACAGCCCGTGGGTATTGCCTGCTACCGTGAATCGGCGATTGTTCAAACGTTCGGTGACTTGAGAAAAGGGGCTTTCCATGAATGTTGCTTCCTTGTAGTGGAGAGGGTCCATCTTAGCGCTGGAGTACTGATTACTTTCCGGGGAGCGATGCGATCATTTGATCAAATGCCGTTACCGAATATCTCCCATCAAGGTTGCCGACGGTGGGCATTTTTGAAGGAAACCCGAATCACACTCTGCCGGGAAGCACTTCATCCATGGCTGAGTACCAAGTCAGCAGCGCTTGTTGGAGGCGCACGTGTAGCTCGAATTTGCTGCGTCGGCGGGTGGTGTCTGCTTTGGCACGCGCGCGCGCGAGCTGAGGATCGATGCGGCCAACAATATAACAGTCAGCAAAGCCAATACGTCCTTGTGCGATCGTTTCTCTTGTAGCGTCCAACTCTACCCGCCACTCGGGTTCGCTCGCCTCGCCGATTTGCCAAAGGCTCCAGATGTAGTGGAGCTTGAGAGGATCACTGTCACATAAGGCCCACGAAGAGGTGTTTTCCATGGCCAACGTTTGTTGCCAGCGATCCACGTTTCGCTCTGCCCAAAAGGTGGCTGCTCCGACTGGATTCTTTATCCGGTCCGGCTCGTTATCAAAACGGCCGTTTTCGGGAATGACATGCTGCTTTCCATGCTCGGCGCACCAAGTGGTTTTCCCACTGGCGCTGATACCTTCAACAACCAGGATCATTGTTATGACTGCTCCATTAATTGCGTCATTGCGGCACGCGTCAAAACCTTCCCGTCAGCGGATACTCCACAGCCAGGCGTATCTGGTCGGTGTCCAGTTCTGCCTGTGCGGTATTGCCCCGATGCACATTGTATTGCAACGACAGGGTGGTGCCTTTCGCCGCGCCACCTTGCACCACATGGCGCACCTGCAGGTCACGCTCCCAATGTTTGCCGCCTTCGCCATAACCCAGGTAGGCGTAGCCGCCTTGCGGGTCGACATGGCTTCCATCGATCCGGCTTCCGCGCACATAGGCGGCGCTCATGGACAGGCCCGGTAACCCCCAGGGGCTGGCATCGAAATCGTAGCGGGCTTGCCAGGACTGTTCATGGGGAGCGTTGAAGTCCGACAGCTGGACGGCGTTGCTGATGAAGATAGCGCCACGGGTGACGTAGTCAAACGGTGTGTTGGCGTCCACCTTCTGATAGCCGAGGCTGAAGCCATGGGGGCCTTGGGTGTAAGTGGACATCAGGCTCCAGGTCGTGCTGTCGATCCTGCCGGACAGCGACTTGCCCTCATCCGTGGTGCGGTACAGGTTCAGGTTGATCGACAACGCGCGGGTTTCATCCAGCGGCTGGATGAAGGTGCTACCCAGGTAATGCTGGTTCCAGGTGTCTTCATAGCGCGATGTATAGGCGCTGACGGTCAGCTTCTTTGCCGGTGTGAAGACCACGCCCGCGAGATCGAAGGCATTGCCTTTCACGGCGTTGGAGTAGTTGACCACAAAGCCCTGGTCATGGCTGCTGGCGTTCCGATCGGTACTTTCGCTGAAATGTCCAGCTACCAGCGTCAGCGCCTCGAACTCGCTGCTTGTGAGAAACACCCCGGTGGCGGTCTCCGGGAGCAGGCGGCTATCGGACGAACTGAATACCGGCGTTTTCACGCGCTGCTCGCCATAGCTCAGCACGGTCGATGACCGGCGCAGTTTGAGTGCCGCACCGCCGCGGCTGAACGCATCCTTGGGATGTCCCTGGTTGTCGAGACCGAGCAATCGCGCTTTCCCTGCGCGGCCACCGCCGCTGTCGAGTTGTGCCCCGAGGTAGGCATGGACATCCATGCCCACCCCGATCAAGCCCTGGGTGAAGCCCGATTGCACCGTCGCCATCAGCCCGTAGGCCCATTCTTCGGCGTAGCCATTACGCTCGTCACGCGGTTTGTAGGCATTACGCGCAGCGCCATTGCGGGCGCCATTGAGGTACTCGCGATGGTCGTAAACCGTGCGATTGAGCACGCTCCAGGTGCTGTCCTGGATAAATCCCTTGGCTTGCGATTGAACTGAATCGGCGAGTGCGAGAGGGCTTGCCAGGGCGAAGAGAATGGCTGATCGGGTATGCATTCCGGGGTGTCCACAAACAAATCAGGATGAGCGCAAGCGCAGGATGTGCGCGCCGTCGAAGGGGTCAATGAGGTAGTGCGCGTGCACCCCGAAAGTCTCCAGCAGGCGTCGCGGGGTCAACACCTCAAGCGGCTTGCCAAGGGCCACCAAGCGCCCTTTTTCCAGCACCGCCAGACGATCGCAGGTGAGTGCCTGGTTGAGGTCGTGCAGGGCAATCACGGTGGTCACGGGCAATGCGTGAACAACGTGCAGAATCGCCAGCTGGTGCTGGATATCCAGGTGGTTGGTCGGTTCGTCCAGCAACAGGATCTGCGGGCGCTGGGCCAGGGCGCGAGCGATATGCACGCGCTGACGCTCGCCGCCAGAGAGGCTACGCCACGTGCGCCTGCAAAGATGCGTCGCATCGACGTCGCGCAAGGCTTGATGGACGATGTCTTCGTCCGCCTTCGACCATGGACTCAAGGCCGACAACCACGGCGTTCGGCCCAGGGCCACGGCATCGAACACACTGATCGCATCCAGGGTGTCGGCCTGCTGCTCAACCACCGCCAGGGTTTGGGCGATGGTTCGCCGGGACAGGGCCTTGAGGTCTTGGCCGTTGAGATGGACCGCTCCCCGGCTGGGCGCACGCACGCCGGCCAGCAGTTTGAGCAGGGTGGATTTTCCAGAGCCGTTGGGCCCGACAAGGCCCAGGGTTTCGCCACGACGAATGTCCAGGTGAATCTGGTGCAATAGTTCAACTTCGCGGATATGCAATTCGAGGCTGGAACAACTCAGCACGGTTTCGTCGGTAACCGGCGCAAGCGCATTCATCGGGCATTCCTCCGACCGACCAGGATCAGCGCGAACACCGGCGCGCCGACCAATGCGGTAATCACGCCGACCGGAATCACCTGGCCCTTGATCAAGGTCCGCGACAGCACATCGGCGGCCACCAGAAACACCGCACCGCCCAGCGCACTCGCCGGCAACAGGCGGGTATGCCGAGTGCCCAGCAACAGCCTGGCGGCGTGGGGAATGACCAGTCCAACGAAACCGATAGAGCCGACAATCGACACCATCACCGCCGTCACCAGGGCGGCGCAACTGATCAACAGAAATTGCACGGGACGTACCGCGATGCCGAGTGAGGCCGCGGAGTCGGCGCCGAAGGTGAAGGCATCCAGTGCCCGCCGGTGCCACAGGCAAACCGCCAGGCCGGCCACCGCAACCGGTACAGCCAGCCACACGGAGGGCCAGCGCACGCCACTGAGATTGCCCAGTAGCCAGAACATGATGCCGCGAGCCTGTTCGGAACTGGCCGACTTGGTGATCAGGAACGCGGTGAGCGCATTGAACAGTTGTGAACCGGCAATGCCCGCCAGGATGATCTGGCCGGTACTGCCGGGCGAACCGCTGGCACGGCCCAGCAACACCACGACGGTGAAGGCGGCGACGGCGCCGGCAAACGCCCCGGCCGACATCGAAATTGCTCCGGCACCCAGGCCCAGCAACGCCACCAGCACCGCACCCGTCGAGGCCCCCGCGGAAATGCCAAGCAGGTAGGGATCGGCCAACGGGTTGCGCAGCAGCGATTGCAGGATCACCCCGCAGGTCGCCAGGCCCGCCCCGCAAGCCGCCGCCACCAACGCGCGAGTCAGGCGGTAGTTCCAGACAATGCCCTCATCGATAGGATCGAGGGCATACCCGGCCATCCACAGTTTGTTGGCCAACACCTGGAACACCACGCCGGGTTCGATGCGGGTTTCACCGATGGCCACGCCGGCGATCACGGCCACGAGCAGCATCACCAGTGCAAGCAGAGTGCGAATCAGCGTCGCGGTCATTTTGGCAGGTCGTAGCGGTTGATGGCCGTTGCCAGCGATTCGAGACCGTCGAACATTCTCAAGCTGGCCTGCATGGCCATGGCGTCGAGGATAATGATGCGGTTGTTTTTCACCGCGTCCATGTTGCGGGTCACGGGATCGCTGCGCAGGAATTGCAGTTTCCGTTGATAGTCGTCAGCCGGGAAACGCCGGCGATCCATGCGGGCGATGACCAGGAATGTCGGGTTGGCCTTGGCGATGGTTTCCCAGCCAACGGTTGGCCACTCTTCGTCGGACTGCACCACATTGCGCACGCCCAAGGTGCCCAGCATGAAGTCGGGGATGCCCTTGTGCCCGGCGACATAGGGATCGATGTCCAGGCTGGCACTGGAAAACCAGACCAGCGCGCTGGTGTGCGTGAGGTCTTTGCCTTGCACCGCGGCAATGGACTTGGCCAGGCTGGCCTGCAGTTGCGCGTTCAGTTGCTGCCCGCGCGCCTGGACATCAAAAATCTCGGCCAGTTGGGTAATGCTTCTGTAGAGACTGTCAATGCGAAACGGCTGCAGGCGGGTGCCGTCGGCCCCCACCAGGTTGTCCTTGGATTCGCAGTCCGAGGGCATGAGATAGGTTGGAATCTGCAGTTCGTGAAACTGCTCGCGGGTAGCGACTGCGCCTTGCGGGCCGACCATCCACTCAAGTTCGACAGCGACCAGTTCCGGGCGCTTGCCGATGACCGACTCGAAACTCGGCTCGTTATCGGCCAGGCGTTCGATCCTGTCGTTTTGCCCCTTGTATTTGCCCAGCACATCATTGAACCACAGCGAAGTGCCGACCAGTTTGTCACCGAGTCCCAGGGCGAAGAGCATTTCGGTGCCGGCCTGGCCGATAGTCACCGCCCGGACAGGGGCGTGCGTGAACGTCAGTGTGCTGCCGCAGTTCTCGATCGTCAGCGGGTAATGAGTAGGGGAGGCACAGGCGAGGGCAGAAAGTCCCAGGCCGGTGACGAGGGTGAAAAAGCGCGGCAACAGCATGATGCAATCTCCATTTGAACCGTACACGCAGCCAGGGTGCAAGGTCTGGAAAACACATCATCGAGCGCTGCCGAAAACAGCAGTGCAAGGCCCATCACCTGAGTGACGCCCGCGCAGATGTCCTTCCCGGACACCCCGCCGGTTAGTGATTTGTTGCTTGGCCGGCAGGTCTCCTGACTGATGCGTCATGGCGTGCTCCAGCCTTCCCGGGAATCGATCCCAGTGGCAGTTCAGGAGCAGGCTCGGCACCTACAGTTGCGGGGGCAGTTCCGTTTGATGCGTTGGCAGCATCACGGATTCCCTATTAATCCCGTTTGGGAACCGGCGGCGGCATGGTAGTCGATCATGCCGCCCGAGGCGAACCCATCGCCTGATCAGAAGTATTTGAGCCAGGCGATATCGCGACGACGCGCCTTCAATGCGGCGAACCAGCGCACCGGTGGATACAGCGTTGCCGCCAGGAGCACGGCGATCAGCCATACGGCACCTATGCCGTCGAAGCCGAAGTAGTCGCCCTGGTTCAGGCCGAAAAATGCCGCGCTGAGCAGATAAAGCATTTTCAGCACATACAGATGGAGCAGGTAGAAAAACATCGGTGCCGCGCCAAATACCGCCAGGATGCTGATCCATTGGCGCTGCCGGGCCCGCTCGAAGCCAAGCAGCAGTAAAAGCCCCACGCCCAGTGTCAGGCACAGGAACAGCAGGGAAGGGGGGTACTTGGTGATGTTGAAGAAACTCATGAGGGTTTCTGTCGTGCTTTCATGAACCACCCACTGCGCTTCGCCATAACCGTTGACCAGGCGCAGGGCGATGAAACCGATCAATGCACAGGCACCTGTCAGCAACAGATAACGCTGACGCATTGCGAACGAGGTAGAGCGTGCGAACCACGGACCGATGCAGTAACCCAGGGCGATGACGCCGATCCACGGCAGCACGGGGTAGGAGGTGCGCAGGCGCAAGTGGTCGGAGAATTCGATCCAGCCGCGATCATGCAAAATCGCCCAAGGCAGGTGCAGCGCCGATCCGGGCGGGAAGTGCAGGGGATCGAGCAGGTTGTGCAAACCGACTATGGCCAGGCCCAGGACACACAATATTGGCCGAGGTAGCCAGGCCAATACAGAGAGGGCAATCATGCTGACACCAATCGCCCAGATCACCTGCAGGTAGATCACAGCAGGCGGGAACTGAAAGGTCCAGGCGAAATTCACCAGGGTGAATTCCAGCACAACCAGGAACAGGCCACGCTTGAACAGGAACATCGACGGCGTGCCCTGGTGCTTTTCACCGTACAGGAATGCCGACAGTCCAGTGAGCAGAACGAACACCGGCGCACACAAATGTGCGAGGGTGCGGCTGAAAAACAACGTTGGCTCCGTGCTGTCGACAAGCATCGGGTCGGTGACCTGGCGGTGCAGGAAGAACGTCTCGCGCACATGATCCAGCAGCATCAGAAGGATCACCAAGCCTCTGAGGGCATCTATGGATATCAGGCGTTGGTTCAGGCTGGTGGTGGGCGGGGTTTGAACAAGGTTTGTCATTGAAAGTCGCAGGCAGGGGGTGGGTCATGCTGTCGGTTAAGAACCGATAATCGTTATGTTGTTATAACGTAACATAAATAATTGATTGTGTGGGCGAAATGCTATTTAACTTTGCAGGAGCCGGCTTGCTGGCGATGACTTCGTTGAGATCAGCGCCGGGCTCGAGGGCCAATCGGGAGACTAGCGGTCAATTACGAGCGGGGCGTCAAGACGGCCAAGGCAACCGCCACGATGAAGAGCGCCGGCACGTCACCTGCCAAGTGCCCCATTTGCCCTGGCTGGGTAACCGCCTGGACGGCCATGATGCCTCCATGTACAGCGCTAGACCACACGGTGAACCAGATGAGGCTCAGATTGGCTAATGGATCACGTGCGGCCAGGATCAAGAAGACGCCAAGTGTGGCGTAGATGCCAACGATCATCATCGGGTAGTCCGAGTGACCGACGTGCCAAGCCCAGCCGGACGGCCAGAACAACATAAGTGGGTAGAGAGCAAGGCACGCGAGGCCAGCCAAAACTAGAGCGACGCGTAAAAAACTGAGGCGATCGACTACGGTCATGGCGGACTCCTCTTCGGGGCTGGCTCTAAATAATAGGCTGAGGCTGCGGCCAGCACTTGGGCATATTGATAAGTACCTCTAATCAATTCTCTGCAAAATACATCGTTTGTTTACCTGTTTTTGCAGACGTAGCATGCATGCCGAAGCAGAATTGAGAGATACATACATGTCGACACGCCGCGAGTTCATCAAGCAGGTATCGGTAGTTGCCAGTCTCTCCATCGACGAATCCACGACAGAACAAATTCAGCAAAAAGAATCCAGACTTCGCCGCCGGCTACATCAATTACTTCGTGATCAATGGTGCGGTCATTGCGCCCCAGTTCGGTGATAAGGAAGCAGATACGAAAGCCTTTGACCTGTTGTCTGAACTTTACCCGGACCGCGAGGTGGTGCAGCTCAACATCGACGCAATCGCCGCAGGTGGTGGCGGCATCCACTGTGTGACCAGTCACCAGCCTTCGGTTTAGTCTGGATTATGTAAATCCTGAGATTCAAAGCCCTCCACCGAAGCGATACTGCCAGACGATGCCAACGGCATCGTATTCACTGCCGGTACGGGTATGCGCACCTTCACTCGCAAACAGCTTTAGCGAATTATTTCGGTTCAACGGCAGCGAGAGGGTACCCCCATAGCGTGTATTTTCCTGAAAGTCGTGGTTACCGATCCCATCGACTGAGGTACTCCCGCCAGCGAAGTAGGTCCCATCCAGCGAGGCCCAGACACCGTTACTAAAGGCATAGATAAGATGCACCTGTGCCTGGTAAATCGGGTTCTGGGAAAAAGTACGGTCACCAAGGTACTGGTTATTGTCGGTGTAAAAGGTTCCCGCAGCGGATAATTCCAGGGTCACGGGGCCCAGGCGCTTGGAAACCCCAAGTTCGGGTTTGAATGACCAGCGGTTGTTGCCGAGATTGACCAGCCTGCTGGAGTCGTATTGGCCAAGTGGCGCCGTAATTGCCAGGCTGGCGCCGATAATCACATCTTGTTGATAGCTGGGGAACTCAGCCAGGGACATCGCCGGGGCGCCCCACAAGTTGACCGAGAAGCGCAATCTTGGATCAATCAGCCCAGTGACATTTCGCTCCCTGGGTTCACCGGCAAACAGGGCCGAGCCCGTCAATCTGGCTTCAGGCACGACGATGTCGAACTTCCCGGAGCGGCCCCAGACGTCCAGGGACCTGGCGAAGGCAAATACGACCGTCTTGATGTGGAGTTTGGCATTCTGCAAGGGGACGGAGGGGTTGGCGGTCACGTTGCCATGGAGATCGCTGTAGCCCAGGAGCAGGAAATTGATACCGACCGGCGTATTGGCGTAGGACCTGGGTTCAAGATCCTCTGCGACGGCAGTGGTGGCTACCATGATGAGCGATGCGGATGCGACCCGAGCCAGCCTGGCGATGCAGAGTTTGTGTTTCATCCACATTCGCTCGCTTCCTGTCAGGATTTTCAGGGTTCTATGTATTGTTGTAGCACTTCCCTGCAGGAGCGAGCATGCGCGCGAAAAACCCGAGGCCGCCACGGGGTATCAAGCCCCCCCGCGTTATCGTTGAAGACCATCGCGAGCATGCTGAACTGGTCAAGTAATCATGCTCGCTCCTACAGAAAAACGGGGTGAAATCCACGAAATCCGGGACCCACATCAAAACCCCACATCCAGCACCACACTGTCCAGATAAGTCCCCGCTGGCGGTGTCGCCTGATCGGTGTAGATCTTCGCGTTGTAATTGAAGACCTGGCTCCCCGTCCCCAGTCCATTTCCGGGATTGACCTCGGCGTCCGAACTGGCCCGACGTGCAACGCCCACGCTCCCCCAGCGGGTCGTGCCGGCACTTTTGAAAATGTCATAGGCCAGGTAATTGCCGCTAGAGATCATCCGTCGTCGCCCGCCGACACCCAGCGGGTTTTGCCCATCGCTCAGTCCCACCGTGTAGGCGCTGCCTTTGGTACAAGCCAGATTGATGGTCTGCCCGGTGACCGGGGCGAAAGCACTGACCACCGGCGCGCTGCCGAAGGTGATGTTCGGGGCGGTGATGGTGCAGTCGTTGGCAACCGTCAGGTTGATCGTCAACGTGGTGGTGCCGCTATTGATGTCGCGTCCAAGGCATAAGCCGCCAACGCCGATGCCCGAGCAATAGTTCCAGTTCCAGAAAATGCTCAGCGTTTCGCTATAGATCCCGGCCGCGACGTTGCTGCCAAGGGTGGTGCCGAAATACAAGGGCACGGTTCTTGGGACCGTGCCACCGAGCAGGCCAAGTGCATCGATGATGCCGTTGCGCGCGAAGTCGTAGGCGGTGCCGCGGGTTAGCGGGTAGCTGGTGCTGTTGTTGGCGTAGATCGTGTAGCCGATGACGTCGCCGGTGGGGCCGAGCAAACCGCTCTGGGTCGATGTGACCGTGGCCCAGAAGTGATCGTTGCTGCTCAGCAAGGACAACAGCGAGCCGGTGCAACTCAAGCCGCCGTTGAGCGTGGAACCGGGTTGCGAGGTGGTGCGCACGGCAATCGAACTCAATAAGCCGAAGGCCACTGGCGTAGTGCCGACCACCGAACACAAGGCCCAGGCGGGGGCCGGCAGACAGAGCGCCAGCAGCATCAACCACTTCATCGGCACACCAGCGGCCCGATCAGCGGGATCTGGTCCTGCGCCAGGTCGGCGGCAAACTGCACGTGGCAGGTCTTGCCATCGCCCAGCGTCACCCGCAGATCGTTCTGCGCCTGCAGGTTTTCCAGGTACACCAGGCCGTCCCAACCGACCACAGTTTGCGTGCCGCTCTGCTCATGCAACACACCGCTGCCCAAGGGCAAATCCTGCTGCTGCACGTCCACCAGCACGATGCTCGCGGCGATCACCCGGCTTAGCGGAAACTCCAACAGATAGCCGCTGCCACGCCGCACCGCAATGCGCTGCTCGACGTTCGGGCTGCGCACGTTAGCCGGCAGGTTGAGCGGATCGATCTCGTATTTGCCGCGGTAGTAGGCGCTGCTCCACGGTACCAACAAATGACCGTTGCGATCGGTCTGGCCCACCTGCTGGTTTTCGTAGCGCACCGGAATATCGGCGTAGCCGTCGGTGCTGACCACTACAAACGCATCGTCGATACGGTTCGCGGCAAACACCTGGCGGTCCATCCACACCAGTGAACCGCTGGCATCGGCCCAACGGGTTTGTGCATCGCTGGTGCCATAGACCCCGGCCTGCAACTGCACCGACTGCAAACGCCAGGTCAAGTCGGCCTGCCGGTAATCGGGTCCGTCACCCTTGGCGTAACCGAGATTGAAGCCCACCCCGCCCTCGGTCGGCACGGCACGGCTGTAGTTGACCCGCTGCTGCGATTGGCCGGTCTTGCTGCGTTCACTGCCGATGGCCAGGCTGCCACGCAGGTCGAACGGAATCACCAGTTGCGCCTGCACCGCCCAGTTGCTGTCGCCGATTTCGCGGTTGGCCGACAGGTAAAAACTGGTGTTGCGCCACAACGGTTTGCTCCAGGTCAGGTTAAGCAGGCGGGTGCGCGAGTCGTCCGCCGCGCGCACGTCGAAATAGCCGGCGCCAAGGCTGCCCCAGGTATCGAGATTGACGCTCAGGGTTGCCTGCTCGCTGCGTTTGCTGAGGGTGGTGTACGGACTGTCGACCACGGTCAGGTCGGCATATTGATCACGCCGTTGCAGGCGCTGCCAGGAAAAGCTGTAACGCTGGCTGCTGTATTGATAACCGAGGCTCAGTTGCTGGCCGGTTTGCCCGTCGAAACGGCTTTGGCTGACGGCGCTGTTGAGCACGCCGAAATTGCCCAGCCGCACATTGCCGCCAACGCCGCCGAGCGCCAGCGTGTCCGAGGCTTCAGCGTGGCTTTCCAGGGTGAAGTTGTCACTCAGGCCGTAACGCAAACTGCCGGACGTGACGCCGGGGCCATAACTGAAATCCTGAAGGCCGTAGTCCTGGCGCAAGGTCCCGGCCGCCACGGAAAAGTCCGACAGGCCTTTTTGCAACAAACTGCTGGTGACGTAGAACGGCACCGTGGTCGAGACCTGACGTCCCAGGGCGTCGGTGGTGACCACCACGGCTTCGCCGGCACCGTTGATGAACGGGATGTTGGTCAGTGTGTAAGGGCCAGGTTGCAGATCGGCACTGCTGGACTTGTAGCCGTTGATGAACAGGTCCACCGACGACGGCACCGCGGCTTCCCCGGCGAACTGCGGTAAGGGGTAGGTCACCAGGTCCGGGCGCACGCCGAAGTCGCGCGACAGTTGCACGCCGCCCAGGCGCACCGAATTGCTCCAGGGCAAGGCACCGCTGACCAGATCGCCCGCCTCGTAGGTCAGCATCCGATCATCGTCGGAATAGCGCCAGGTGGTGTCATAGCGTAGGTATCCATTGTTCAGCGTGTTGATCGCGTCCCCGGACAAAGTGCGGCGATATTGCCCGGTATTCGACAGCGTGCCCCAACTGTCGAACAACCGCACTTCGTTCCACGCGGCCAGGTAAGTGCCGGCATCATCGGTGTCGTTGAGGTACAGGTCATAGTTGAGGAGGGCGCCGAAGCTGCTCAGGGCCGGGGTACGCGGATAGACTTGGCTACGGCCGACAAACTGCTCCGGCAGCCAGTCGGGCGGCACATCCAGCAACAGGCGTTGGGCTTTGCTGTCGTACTCGCTGTGCAGGCCGGGCAGGGTGTCGAGGCCGACTTCAGCGCCGATGTCTTGCGGCAGTTTCATGCCGGTTTCATGCAGCGCACTGGCGGGCACAAAAAATCGCCCGTTGCGCTGCTCCACCGCCACGATCCGTCCGGTGTTCATCTGGTTGACCACCAGTTCCAGAAACAATTGTGCATCGGCAACAGCCTCCATGCCGCTGGGCGGAGGCGGCAGGTCTGCGGCCTCCGCGTGATGAATGACAACCAGGCAACACGCACAACCCATGGCCCTCAACGGACGCCGCAAACTGCGAGCCCACCCCTGGCTCATTACCGCTTTCTGTCCGTCAATGGACCTGGTCTCCTTTTACTCCCCTCGCCACGAAAAACTGACCAGCACTACGACCTCAGCGTGCCGGCGCAATACTCTGCACCTGCGGCGCACCATTGACCCGCACCTGCAACGCCGGGTCGCCAGCCATCGGGCCGGGTGCGGGCCAGCGCATGATCGCCCCGGGCAACACATACCCCAGCAATCCGTCCACCAACGGCCGGGTCTGGCTGCCTTGCTTGAGAGCCACATCGGTCAGGCGCGCATGAACCGCGCCCTGGTTGCGCACCTCGACATAAGGACGGCCGTCCACGGCCACCGTGCGCCAGCTCAAGTCCGGCAGGCCGACGCCTTTCGGATCGCGCTGGCGGGTGGTGTCTTCCTTGCTCCACAGACCCGCGCCATAGGCGAACAACGGCACCGAGTAGCGCATCTGAAAGCGAATCGCCGCCGCCGTCTTGCCGTCGTCCGCCGCGGGCGGTTTCGCCGAGGGAATTTCATCGATGATGATGCGGTACGCCAGTTCCTGACCCGGCGGGATTTCCCGCGTGCGGGTCAGGCGCACCAGTTGTTTCTGGCCCGGTTCGATCTTCGCCACCGGAGGGCTGCCGATCACGTCACGCTGGTTCTGGTATTGATCGCTGAAGCCGCTCTGGCTCCAGGAAAACACGCGTATCTGCAGATTGGCGGTCTCGCTGCCGCGATTTTCCAGCCACAAGGCACTGGCCTGTTGATCGGCCTCCAGCACCGGATCGATCGGCCAGATCAGCACCGAACTGGCTGCCTGCACCTTGGTTGCCCCCAACCACAGCAGTGCCAACAGCATATGACTGACGACCAACCGCCGTCGCGAAGGTGAATACATGTGCCTGCTCCTTTTTGCCCCTGCGGCTTGATCCGTTGGCCCCGTCACCACGACAACTGCACTTGCAGCACGTCGCCGTACGTCCCCCCGGGTTGATTGCCCGGTAACTGCACCTGGCCGTAAATCGGCAGGCTGATGTTGTTCGCATCGCTATACGACACCGCCACGCTTTGCCCGATCCCCAGGGTCTGGCTGTAGGCCGCATCGCGAAACAGTTGATACGCCACCCGGTTGCTGCCGCTGGTCAACTGCATGTGGCGGCCACCGCTGTTGTACTGTCCGCCATCTACGCTCATGTTCAACGTCACGCCCGGCGTGCATTGCAACTGCACGCCCCCGGTCAGTGCGACTTGCACCGTGTCCGTGGCGAGCGCCGAGCGGTTGCCGAAATTCAGGCTGCCGTAAGTGGAGACGCCGCCGACGATCAGGCAGCCGGCCGTCACCGTGGCGCTGACCTGGAAGCTCTGGCTGGTCGCCGCCGTAAGCGGCAGCGGCAAAACACCTGCACCCAGTAGGAGCAACCATGCACAGCCATACCGGCGCATGGCGCTAGAACGTCAGTTCGACAGAAATCGTGTCGGTGTAGGTGCCCGCCGGCAAACCGGCCTTGCCCACCGCTTGGCCGTAGATGTTCACGGTCTGCGCCACGCCGGTGCTGGCGGCGAGGTTGATTACCCCGTCAATCGCCAGGATCTGCGAGTGCCCGGCATCGGTGTACAGGTCGTACGGCACATAGTTGGCCACTCCGTCGTACAACGCCCGGGTCCCGCCCTCGGATTGGCCATCGTGGGCCCCGGCGCGCACCTTGACCGTTGGCGTGGTCCCAGCCGAGCACAGAATCGACAGCGCTCCGCCGCCTCCACCCAGCACTTGCCCGGTGGCGGTGGTGAACAGGCTGTTGGCGGTGCCGAAGTTCAGGGCACCGAAGTTCAGATTGGTGGAACCGCCACCCCCGTTGACCTGGCAACTGCTGATCAGGACCAGGCTGGAGGTGATCTGGCCGGTGACGGTGGTGGCAGCCTGGGCGCCGGACGCCAGCGTCAGGCCAAGCAATGACAAACCTATCCTTGATGCAAGCGTGCGCATGGTGTCCGTCCTCTACGGGGTTACCAGTCGAGCGTTACCGTCAGGGTGTCGGTGTAGATACCGGCGGGTAACGCGCGGGTGTTCGCCACCACCGAGCCAAATACCGGAATCGGTATCTGCGCCCCGCTGGTGACAGCGAAATTGTGTTGTTGGCCGATGCTGTAGCTGCGGTTGCCGGAGGCATCGAGGAACAATTGGTAAGCGATGGTCCGGCGGCCGTTGCTCAAGCGCCGGGTGGTGCCGTCGCCATGGGTGCCGCCATCGATGGTGACGGTGAAGCCCGTGACGGAAGGGTTGCAGGCCACGTTCAATTTGCCGCTGGCCTGGTTACCGATACGCGCCTTGATCGGGTTGTTCCAGGTCGGGCCTTGCTGACCGAAATCAAGGGTGCCGAAGTCGCTGACCGGGCTGTCGGGATTGCCGCCGTTAGTCACTTCGCAGCCGGCGATAAGGGTCAGCCGCGCCTGGATCTGCCCGCTGGCGGCCGCTTGTGCGACACCGGACAACAGTAACAACGCGCCCGGCGAAAATCTTCCAGAACCTGGTCATGCCACCGATCCCAATTCCTTCAGGATTAAACATACGGTCGTTCGCTCACGAACGCCTCCTTCCCTGCACAACCCGGACTTCGCCTGGGTTGTTGATTGCTCATGCGATTACCAGGTGAGCGTCACCTTCACCAGGTCTGAATAGCGACTGACCCTGGGTATCTGTGCCAAGGGTTCGATGCGGGCGTACAACGGCAAATCCACCGAGCCGGTATCCGGCACGCGACCGCTCACCGGCACATCCACCGCCAGCGGAATTCGCCGTGCCGGGTCTTGATAGAGTCGATAAGGAATGGGCTTGCTGTGTTCGGCGCTACCAGCCATGTAACGAACGTCGCCGACGCCACCGTGCAGGCCGCCATCGACGCGTAGTTGATAAGGGGTATCGGGATTGCATTCGAGCCTTGGCAGGCGCTCGTTCATCAGGGCCGCCCCGAGCGGCCCCGCAGGATCGTCCAGGCGTGCGCTGCTGCCGAAGTCCAGCACGCCCAATTGCTCGACACCCGCGGTGCGTTGTTGCCCGACCAGTTGGCAGCCACGTTGCACATCGACCCGCACCTGCACCTGGAGTTCTGCGGCCGACAGGGTTGCACTGAGCCCTACGTTCAAGACTGCCAATTTCACTCGTCCATCCACGGCCCCACTCCTTGTGAGGGATGTCTTGTAGGACTGAGGTTAGCAATGCACGGGGAAATCGCCAGTGATCGGGGCAAATTGGATCCATAAAGCGCTGTTTTCTACACGCCCCAATACTTCAGTGCCCACAATGCGCCCATCCCGACCGCCAGCGTCAGCAAGGTACTTTTTGTTCGCCAGGCAACCAGGGCTGCAAGTAGCGCCGCGGGAATTTGCGGATTGCTCCAGTCAAACGCCGCGTGTCGATCCGGTAGCACCACCGCCGGCACAACCAGCGCCGCCAACACGCTCGCCGGTACGTACAGCAAGGCGCGGCGCAGCAGCGGTGGAATGCGCAAGCTGCCATAAAACTCGATAAACGAAAGACGAATAGCGAAGGTGCCGGCGCCGATCAACAGGAACAGGCCCCACTGGGAAAGCTCGCTCATGTAGCCTCCTGTTCGGCGTCATTGTTATGTTCGCTGCCGTGGTCTTTTCGCAGGTGCTCGACGGTCAGCCCGACCAGGACCCCGCCAAGGGAGGCCGTCAGCATGCCCAGGTTGTAGGGTAAATCGACTGCCAGCACCGCCAGCGCACCTCCCGCCACGGCGGCACAGAGCGTTGCAGCATTGCGGATGCTGGGGATCAGCAGCGCCAGGAATGACAGCGGAATCGCAAAGCCCAATGACCACGCTTCGGGGATGCGCGCGCCCAGGATGACGCCCGTCAGCACCGCAAGATTCCAGCCAAGCCACATCGTGAGCGCCGCCCCGGTGTAGTAGTGAAAAGCGTATCGTCCCAGGTCGCCACAGGCCGATCGCAGGCTGAACAACGCAAACACCTGGTCGGCGAGCAGATAGGACATGGGCCAGGTCTTGCTTCGGGGCAAGTGGTGCAGGTGGGGCGCCAACGATGCGCTGTACATCAGGAAGCGAAGATTGATCACCAGTGCGGTGACCACCATGGTCACTGGCAGGGCGCCATTTTGCATTAACTGCAGCACGGCAATCTGCGCCGACCCGGAGTAGAAAAGCAGCGTCATGCCCATGGAACTGGTGAGTGACATCCCCATCCCGGCAGCGCTGACGCCAGCGATCAGGCCGAAGGGAATGACCCCGGTAGTAAACGGGGACGCGGTGTGAGCACCGTGCAGGAAGGCATGTGTCCCACTTCGATAGTTCATTTGAATTCCTTGAAAGTGGGGCCGAGTGCAATTCACTGCTTGTAGCCAATCTGCCGCAACAGGTTCTTGCGCCACAGGATGTCGGCGTCGCCTTCAATGTCGTTGGCGCAGAAGCCATCCACTACGCCCAGGATTGCTCGCCCTTGATCCGTCTCGGCGAGAATCACTTCAGTCGGATTGGCTGTCGCACAAAAAATGCGGCATACCTCTGGCACCGTTTTTACGCTGTTCAATACGTTCAGCGGATAAAAACCGTCACCCAGGAAGATGATGAAACTATGGCCTGCGCCGATGGCCTTGGCATTTTTCTGTGCAAGTTCAATCATGGCGGTATCGGTGCCGGACCATCGCACCAGGCATTCGCCCGAGGCCTCGCAAAAGGCCACGCCAAAACGGATACCCGGCACGGCATTGACCAATGCTTCGTGGATATCCTCGACCGACTTGATGAAGTGCGTCTGACCCAGGATGAAGTTCGTATCTTCCGGCTTTTCGATTTTCAACGTGATGAGTTGCATCTCAAACGCCTCCTTTCACGAAGTTGCTGGCAGAGCTTTTCAGCGATGGGTTCGTAGCCTGGGGTTTTGCGAGGGCGGTGATTTATGCCACGCGTAGCCCTTCGCGCTGAGTTGAAAGGCGTAATCGAACAACCGCTTCATGTACTCGCCATCGAATTTTTGAGTGCGCGCTACGTTAAAGTCAGAGCCGATGTACGCCAGGTTGAAATGCGCTCCATCCTGCTGCGCCATGCGGTAGATTCGCTCCAGGTCGCTGATCCCCTGGGTTTGAATCAATGCACTGATGGCTCGGCCGCCGATGCTCAATGTACGGCGCTTGGTCCCGGACCATTGCGGCTCCAGCGTCCCGTTGCGAATGACATAGAAATGACGTTCGAGACGCAAGGGTACGCCAGCGGCCCTGTTGAGCCCCACGAGCGTGCCAGGTGGGTAAAGAAACACTTGAGTGATGACCCCGCCGTCCACGTGCATTTCATGAAACTGCTTGCCATCGACCTCCACATCGATCATCACGGGTGAGACAGCACCCGGAATGCTCATCGACGCGATCATGATGTTACGAAACAGGTCGAGCGCTCCCGGTGCCTGGCTTGCAGCAATGGCGCCCATGTTCCAGGTGACGGGTCGGCCTGCATCAAGGTCAGTGGTGCCGATCAGCAGGATCCTGCCCTTGGCGTATTGTGCGGCGATCGCCGCCACAATCTGCTCGGTGACGTATTTTGTAATGAGCCGCGACAAAGGCTTGCTGTCCGCTATGCCGTCGCTGGCAAGACGGGTCAGCACGTTTCGCGAATGAAAAATGTCTTTTGGACCGATTTCATTGCAGACGTGCCGGATCACGCTGTCGTATTCCGGCCCCAGGTAAGCGAACGGGGCGACCAGGGCACCCGCACTAATGCCCGTGACGACCTTGAAGATTGGCCGTGTGCCATGGGTGGTCCATCCAGCAATCAGTCCCGCTGCAAATGCGCCTGCATCGCCGCCACCAGAAACGGCCAGCATGCTGGCCGGCGGCAGGATATCGCTCGGCTTACCGGCCTTGGCGAGCACCTCGCTCTCACGTTTGTTGGATTGAATCGCATCCTGGATGAACGGCGTCAGGTCATGGTCCAGCCTGTAGCGAGCATCGGGAATGCCCGGGATGACCGCTTTTTCCGTCAAGGTGGGCGGAACAGCGTCACGGCGGGGCAGGCACGCTTGAAGAAATACGTCCAGGGTCGAGGTGCCGGGTTTGAGCGGGAATGGTTTCAAAACGCCTCCTCCAGTCCCCAAAGTCGACAGCAAACGAGTTCATCGTCCCCTTGGCCATGGCGCCCGATATGACTGGCACGCCCACTGGGCGAGACACGTCATTCGAACGCCAGGTAGCTCATTCTGCGCTCCTTTAAATGATAAGAAAACTCATTGGGCGCGCACCCTTCAGCGTTTGATCAGGGAAATCTTCGTGCCTTCGATACTGATGCCGGCCATCAGACCCTGTTGGTCGAAGATGAACGCGTACGCGTCGTCTTTCAGCGTCGAGCTGGACAGGTTCTTGGCAACCCCTTCATCCACCACGACCACGGTTGGCCCTACGCCGATTTCCCAGCCTTTGGTTTCAGTGATGTATTTCACCGCTTTGTCGGTCATCAGGAAAACCACATAGCCATATGACTGGGCGCCTGCCTGCAGTCCCCAGGAGCCGCTGACGGAGTTGTAGTAATCCACGACCTTCGAGCCCTTCATCAACACGCCTTCGCCGTAGCTGCCGCCGAATACCAGGCCGGCCTTGATGATTTTCGGAAAGACCAGAACGGCCTTGGCTTTGTGCGAGATGGTTTCGGAAAAGGGATTGGTCTTGTAGAGCGTCTGCAACGCTTGCTGGGAGTCGGTATTGAGATCCTCGGCGGTGGCGGCACCTGCAGTGTTCAGGAAACTGGCCGATGCCAATGCTGCAACCGCGAGCACGGTTGTCAGGAATAACCGTATTGATTGAGTCATATGCGTACTCCGATCAGGGAGCATTGGATGGCAGCAGCAGTCAGCGCCTGTGTCGAAAGGACTGAACTCACTGAAGGTTATCCGGCGCGCCCAGGAATGTGTGAATTGTAAGCGCCGCGGCTGAAGGAAGCAGGCTTGAGGCCACATCAGTTGCGATGCCATCAATTGTTGTGACCACTGAGTGATGGCGGCGTTCAGCGTCAGCATTTTGCTGGGGGGGTCGCTCCTACAGTGCTCGCCGCCGTGAGCCGTGCGATCGCGCCTGCACATGAAACGCGTCTCGGACCTCCAGACGTGCACGATACCCTTCCGTTCTCAGGGTATGCGTGCCTTGGCTATGCCGATTTCGTCACCTCCTGCATCAAAAGGCATCAAGCCTCGTTGCTTCGAGCGGATCACCCTGACAGGTCTTTCCCAGGAGATGACCATGATTCGACTGACCCTGATCGAAGCCCGTGAACTGGCCGAATCGATCCTGTTGCACAACGGTTTTAATCTGGCCCATGCGCAAGCGGTGGCGGCGACGGTAATGGCCGGTGAGCGTGATGGCTGCGCCTCTCACGGGTTGTACCGGATTCTTGGATGTGTCAATTCCCTGCGAGCGGGCAAGGTGTCGGCCGATGCCGAGCCGAGGGTCATCGACCAGGCGCCGTCGATTGTGCGGGTGGATGCCGGTGGCGGGTTTTCGCAGTTGGCGTTTCAGGCGGGGCTCCCCCTGTTGACCGAGAAAACCCGTGCCAACGGGATTGCCGCGTTGGCGATCAACCACTGTGTGCATTTTTCCGCGTTATGGGTGGAGATCGAGCAACTGACGGGGACCGGCCTGGTCGCGCTGGCGTGTAACCCTAGTCATGCCTGGGTGGCGCCGGCCGGGGGGCACTTGCCACTGTTCGGCACTAATCCCATTGCCTTTGGCTGGCCGCGCGGCGGGCAAGAGCCTTTTGTATTCGACTTTGCCACCAGCGCCATCGCTCGCGGCGATATCGAACTGCATCGACGAGCCGGCAAGGCGATCCCCGAAGGGTGGGGAGTGGATGGGCAAGGCCATCCGAGCAACGATGCGAGCGTGGTGCTCGACAGTGGCGCGATGCTGACGTTCGGCGGGCACAAGGGATCGGCACTTGCGGCGATGGTGGAGTTGATCGCCGGGCCGTTGATTGGTGACCTGACAAGCGCTGAATCACTGGCTTACGACGCGGGCAGCAAGTCATCGCCTTATCATGGCGAACTGATCATCGCTCTGGATCCCCGGCGCTTTTTGGGCGATGCAACCCAGGAGCACCTGGCCAGGGCAGAAGCGTTGTTTCAGGGAATTGAAGGGCAGGGCGCGCGCTTGCCCTCGCAACGACGCTATGAGTCGCGGGCGCGCAGCCTGGTGGAGGGGGTGCAGGTTCCCGAGGCGTTGTACAGGGATTTGAAGGCACTGCTGGATTGAAAAGCAAACGGGCGCCCATGGCGCCCGTTCGGTTTACAGCGACTGGCGCTGGAGGATGCCATCGACCAGGCGATTGAGGCCCAGTGGGTTGGCGTTCTGAAGCGCTTCGGGCAGCAAGGTGTCGGGGCAGTTCTGGTAGCACACCGGGCGCAGGAATCGCTCGATGGCCAGGGTGCCGACTGAGGTGCCACGAGCATCGGAAGTGGCCGGGTAGGGGCCGCCATGTACCATCGCATCGCAGACTTCGACGCCGGTAGGGTAGCCATTGAAGAGCACACGACCGACTTTCTGCTCCAGCAGCGGCAAGACGCCTGTGCAGATTTGCAGGTCGATGGTTTCTGCTATCAACGTGGCGGTCAGTTGACCGTGCAAGCTTTGCAACACTTGCTGCAGTTCCCCCGCATTGGCGACTTCAACCAGCACGGTCGTCGGGCCGAATACCTCTTCCTGCAGCAGCGCATCACTCTTGAGCAGCAGGCTGGCGTCGGCCTTGAACAGTTGTGGTCGGGCCTGGTTGCCCAGCTGTTCTTGACCGGCCAGGTGGGTCACCCCTGGATGACTGAGCAGTGCCCGCAGAGCTTTTTTATAGCTGGCAAGGGTTCCGGCGTTGAGCATGGTCTGGGGCGGTTGCTCGCTCATCAGACCACTGAGCAGCGCTGTGAAAGCGTCGAATCGCGGTGACGAGATGCCGATGACCAGGCCGGGATTGGTACAGAACTGACCGCAGCCCTGGACCACCGATGCCACCAGCTCACTGGCGATTTTTTCGCCACGAACTTGCAAGGCTTGAGGCAACACCACGACCGGGTTGATGCTGCTCATTTCAGCGAACACCGGAATCGGTTGTGATCTTGCAGCGGCCATATCGCACAGGGCACGGCCGCCCTTGAGTGAGCCGGTGAAACCAACAGCCTGGATCGCCGGATGCTTGACCAGGATTTCGCCCACGCCGGAGCCGTAGATCATGTTGAACACGCCCTTGGGCATGTCCGTCTGCTCGGCGGCGCGAATGATCGCATCAGCCACCCGTTCGGCAGTTGCCATATGTCCACTGTGGGCCTTGAACACCACCGGGCAACCGGCGGCCAGGGCGGCAGCGGTATCGCCACCGGCGGTGGAGAACGCCAGGGGGAAATTGCTCGCGCCGAAAACGGCGACCGGGCCGACACCGATTCGATACTGACGTAGGTCTACCCGTGGCAGTGGTTGGCGTTCGGGCAAGGCGCGGTCGATGCGCGCTCCGTAGAAATCACCACGACGCAGGACTTGGGCGAACAGGCGCATCTGGCCGCTGGTGCGAGCACGCTCACCCTGTATGCGAGCGGTTGGCAGTGCCGTCTCGCGAGTGACCAGGGCGACAAACTCATCGTCAAGCGCGTCCAGTTGCGTGGCGATGGCCTCGAGAAATTCCGCACGGCGGCTGGCCGGCAGGTTGCGAAAGGCCGGGTAGGCGGCTGCGGCGGCCTGGGCGGCGGCGTGCACTTCTTCTGCGGTGGCTTGCATGAACGAGAAGGGCAGGGCTTCGCCAGTACTTGCGTCATGGCTTCGCAGCGCGATGCTGCCGGCGGCGCTGCGTGTACCGCCGATGTAGTTGTGACCGAGGATCTCAGGCATCTAAAAGGCTCCTGTCAAAAAAGGGGTAATTCAACTCCTCTGTAGGAGCGAGCATGCTCGCGAGGCACTCAAGGGCACCGCGTGAATCCAGAATGCACGCGTCATCGTTGACGTCCATCGCGAGCATGCTCGCTCCTACAGGGTTTACGCCAGTGAGTCGGCGCGACGTGGGGTCGTCGCAGGCGAGGCCAGCGCCGCAATCCGCGCAGCAGACTCGGCATCTACCGTGTGCAACGATTTGCCACGGGTTTCCCGGGTCAGCCCGACGGCCACGATGGAGATCAGCGAAGCGCCGACCAGATAGAGCGCGATCGGTGTCGAGCTGTGGTACTTGTTGAGCAGGGTGATCGCGATCAGTGGCGCCAGCGAGCCCGCGAAGATCGGCGCCACCTGGTAGCACAGCGAGAGTGCGGTGTAGCGCACGTGGGTCGGAAACATCTCGGCCATCAGCGCCGAGTAGGGCGCGTAGGTCATCGATTCGATGGCCAGGCCCAGGGTGATGGCCGCCATGATCAGCCAATTGTTGCCGGTGTCCATCATCGGGAAGCCGACGAATCCCCAAAACGCGGTGAGTACTGCACCCACCAGGTAAACCGGTTTGCGCCCGACCAGATCCGACAGATAACCCATCAACGGAATCAGGAAGAAGTGCAGCAAGTGAGCGCCGAACATCAGCAACAGAATCTCTGACGTGTCCTTGTGCACCACCAGTTTCAGATAAGTGATCGAGAAGGTCACGACGGTGTAGTAGAGGATGTTCTCGGCAAACCGCGCGCCGATACCGACCAGCACCGAACGCCAGTGGTGGCGCAGCACTTCGACCACGCCCAGTTGCTGATGCCTGGTCTGCGCCTGACGAGCCTGGGCCTCCTTGAAAATCGGTGCGTCATCGACACTGGTGCGAATCCAGTAGCCGATCAGTACCACCACGGCCGAGAACCAGAATGCTACGCGCCAGCCCCAGGCGAGGAATTGCTCCTCGGACAGGTTCGACGACAACAGCAGCAGGGCAACCGTCGCCACCAGGTTGCCGGCTGGAACACCGGCTTGTGGCCAACTGGCCCAGAAGCCTCGACGGTTGTCCGGGCAGTGCTCGGACACCAGCAAGATCGCACCGCCCCATTCGCCGCCAAAGGCGAAGCCCTGGATCAACCGCAACAGCACCAGCAACACCGGCGCGGCATAGCCGATCTGGTTGAAGCCGGGCAGGCAGCCCATCAGGAAGGTGGTGATGCCAACCACCACCAGGCTTAATTGCAGCAGGCGTTTGCGGCCGTACTTGTCACCGTAGTGACCGAACACCAGCCCGCCCAGCGGACGGGCGAGAAAGCCCACGGCATACAGGGCGAAGGCAGCGATGATGCCATCGATGGGGCTGTCGGTCTGGCGGAAGAACAACTGGCCGAAGACCAGTGCCGAAGCGGTGCCATAAAGGAAGAATTCATACCATTCGGCAACGGTGCCGGCCATGGCGGCGGCCACGACACGTTTGAGTCCCGAGGGTGTGGTTGCGCTAGACGGGTGTTGAGCGTTGGACATGCTGGCGTTTCCTGTAGATGCGCAAAAACAGGCAGCCGGGACGGGTCCGCGAAGACCCACCCGGCAATCACTCAGAGACCGACGTCCGGCAAGTGCGGACGGTTGGCCAGGGCCTTGGCCATGATCTGCTCGACAAAGACGCGATCGGCTTCCGGCAGGGCCAGGCGTGGCGGACGGGTCAGGGCGCTGCCGCGACCGGCGATGGCTTCGCACAGCTTGATGCACTGCACCAGGTCGGCACGGGCGTCGAGGTGCAGGATCGGCATCAGCCATTCGTAGATCGGCATGGCTTCGGCATAGCGTCCGGCCTTGGCCAGGCGGAAGATGGTTTCGCCCTCTTTGGGGAATACGTTGGACATGCCCGACACCCAGCCTTCAGCGCCCACGGCGAGGCTTTCCAGCACCACGTCGTCGAGGCCGGCGAACAACACGAAACGGTCTCCCACTTCATTGCGAATGTCGATGAAGCGGCGAGTGTCGCCCGAGGAATCCTTGAAGCACACCACGTTGTCGCAGTCGGCGAGGGCTATGAGGATGTCCGGGGTCACGTCGTTTTTGTAGATTGGCGGGTTGTTGTAGACCATCAGCGGCACGTCGGCGTTTTTCGCCACGTAACGGTAATGCTCGGCGGTTTCGAACGGCTTGGAACCGTAGACCAGCGCCGGCATTAGCATCACGCCATCGACGCCGACCCTGCGTACCGCGTTAGCGACCTTGGCCGCTTCCACGCTGGTGAACTCGGCTACGCCGCAAATCACCGGTACACGGCCGCCCGAGGCCGCGACCGCGACTTCAGTCACGGCAATTTTTTCGGCGGCACTCAGCGAGGTGTTTTCGCCTACCGAGCCGCAAACCACCAGTCCTGATACGCCGTCGCGGATCACGTTGGAAATGACTTCATGGGTTTTTTCCAGGTTGATGGAGAAGTCATCGTTGAATTGAGTGGTCACCGCTGGGAACACGCCACTCCAGTTAACACGCTTGCTCATTGTTGCCTCCAGATTGTTTATTGTATTTCGTATACGATATTGAAAGTGAAAGAAATCAGCCAGTGGTTTGTTTACGTTTTCGGGTGTTTTTTCGGGCCGTTGGTCGGGGATCAGCGATTGAGCATTCAGGCACCCGGCCAGGTGTCTGACAGTCGATAGCCTTGTGGCCACGGATCGCTTGGGTCGAGCAGTAATTGATGGGTACCGGTAATCCAGGCCCGCCCGGAAATGCACGGGTAGATGGCGGGGCGCCCGGCCACTTCGGTCAGCGAGTCAATACGGCAGTGGAACGCTGAGCCGATGATCGAGCGACCGATAAATCTGTCCCCAACGCCCATCAAGCCTTTGGCCTGCAACACGGCCATCCGCGCGGAGCAGCCAGTGCCGGTAGGCGAGCGGTCGATCTTGCCCGGTTGAATCACCACCGCATTGGCACCCGTGGCAATGCCCTGCTCACGAACGATGGGCGCGGCGATCTGGCAAAAGGAAATGTGCGACCAATCGGGGTTCAGCGGATGGACAAAGCCCAATTGCTCATTGGCGGCCCGGGTGATTTTCAACCCAACCGCCACCAGGTCGGCCGCTTCATCGGGGCTGATTGAAAACCCCAGGTCCTGGGCATCGGCGATCACAAAGCTGTCGCCGCCGTAGGCGGTATCGACCTTGAGCGTGCCGACACCTTGCACTTCGATCCACGCATCGAGACGATCGGCGAAGGACGGCACGTTTTTGATTTCCACCCGTTCGACCTTGCCATCACGGCAATCGGCGACGGCTTCGATCAGGCCGCCGGGTGCTTCGAGCACCAGCCGGGTTTGCGGTTCGGTCATTGGCACGATACCGGTGTCGAGCAACACGGTGGCCACGCACAATGAGTTGGAGCCTGACATCGGCGGCGTGTCCGCTGGCTCCATGATGATCCAGGCCATCTGCGCCCGCGGGTCCTTGGCCGGCACCAACAGATTGACGTGTCGGAACACTCCGCCCCGGGGTTCGTTGAGTACGAAGTTGCGCAGGTTTTCGTCTTTGGCAATCCAGCGCGATTGTTCCCACACCGTGGCGCCGGGCGGTGGTGCGACTCCGCCGACAATGACGTCGCCGACTTCACCTTCGGCGTGGCAACTGACTACATGAATCACTTTCGATGAACGCATTCTCTGCTCCTTGTGTTGACTGTTCGGGCCTCTTCGCGGGCAAGCCCGCTCCCACAGGTTTATGGATTGGCTCGTGATTGTGTGTACACCACCAGATCCTGTGGGAGCGAGCCTGCTCGCGAAGGGGCCACCGGTTATTTCACCGATTTGAGAAACGCCGCCGTCTCCGCATGCACCGGATTGCCGATCACCTGATCCGGTGAGCCGATCTCATGCACCAGACCGTTGCGAAAGAACGCCACGCGGTCGGACACGTCCCGCGCGAAACGGATCTCGTGAGTCACCAGCACCATGGTCATGCCGTCCTCGGCGAGCATGCGCATCGTATCCAGCACTTCGCCGACCAACTGTGGGTCCAGAGCCGAGGTGGCTTCGTCGAACAGCATGTAGTCCGGTGACATGGCCAGGGCGCGGGCGATGGCCATGCGTTGTTGCTGACCGCCAGACAGCTTGCCGGGGAAGGTCTTGAGTTTGTCGCCCAGGCCCACGTGGGTCAGCTGCCGTACCGCCAGTTCCTCGGCGCAGGCCTTGCTTTTACCCAGCACTTTGCGCGGCGCCAGCATGACGTTCTCCAGCACAGTCAAATGCGGAAAAGCGTTCCATTGCTGGAACACGATGCCGATCTTCTGCCGCAGGCGGTTCAGGTCGGTGGCGTTGTGATGGACCTCGACGCCGTCGACCCGGATGTTGCCTTTCTGGATTGGCTCCAGGCCGTTGATGCACATCAACAAGGTCGATTTGCCAGAACCGGAGCCACCGATGATTGACACCACCTCGCCCTTGCTCACCGTGAGGTTCACTCCCTTGATCACTTCGAGATTGCCGAAGGATTTGTGTACGTTCTCGATCTCAATCATTTTCTTGCCACCTTCTTTCCAGACGAGCGCCCAGGCGTGCGACCACCAGGCTCATGACGTAGTAGATAAGGCCCGCGATGCATAGCACCACCAACGGTTCCTGGATGCGGGTCACGATGGTTTGCGAGGCGCGCAGCAGTTCGACGATGCCGATCCACATCACCAGCGCGGTGTCCTTCATCACGCCCAGCACCAGGTTCAGCCAGCCGGGAAAGGCCACGCGAGTGGCCATCGGCAGGACGATCCAGCGCAGGTCCTGCAGGAAGCTCAGGCCCAACGAACGACTGGCGCGGCGCACCGTGAACGGCACCGACAGCACGCCGCCGCGCACGATTTCGGTAAAGTACGCCGCGGTGTAGACCCCCAGCACAATGCAACCGACGCTGAAGGCGCTGATGTTCAGGCCGACGATGCTTTTGAGCGAGTTGAACAGGACGAACTGGATCAGCAACGGCACGCTGCGAAACACGTCCAGCACCCAGGCCAGCGGCAGGCTGAGCCGTGGGAACAGGGCGCGCAGCAACCCGAACAACAGCCCTGCAATGGAACCGAGAATGATCGCCCAGAACGTCAATTGCAGCGTGACCCAGGCGCCGTCGAGCAGGAACAACAGGTCATTGGAGGAAAACTCGGTGGAAAACATGGACAGCTCCTCAGTAACGGAACAACCGCCAGGCCATCAGCCGGGCTGCCGCGACGATCGCCTTGGCAATCAGGTAATACAGCACTGCTGCGATGGCGAAGTATTCGAAGGTGCGGAAGGTCTTGACGTTGTATTCCTGAGTCACTCCGGTCAGGTCATTGTTAAGGCCGACGATGACCCCCAGCGATGTCATCAGCACCGCCCACACCATTTGATTGGTGAGCGGATAGAAGACGATTCGTAGCAGTTGCGGGACGATGATCATGCGGTAGGTCTGGAAGGCACTCATGCCGAGTGAGCGCGCGGCACGTACCTGGGTGTGGGGCACCGCCTTGAGCCCGCCACGGAAGTTTTCCGCGAGATAACCGGCGTTGTTGAAAGTGATCCCGGCCAGTAGCGCGAGCCAGGAGCTGACATGCAGGCCCAGTGAGCCGAGGCCGAAGTACAGGATGTAAATCTGGAACAGCGACGGAGTGTTGCGGGCAATCGATACCCAGCCGTTGCCGATGCCACGCAGCAGCGGGTGCCTGGCTTCGCGCATGACCGTCAGGACCAGGGCAATCAGTACACCGAAAATCATCGACAGCGCAGCGGTCTCGAACGTGACCCACGCGCCGGTGAGCATGTCCGGCAAGGCACGCAGGGCGGTGCGCCATTGGAAGGTGTAGTCAAACATGCGAGCGGTTCTCCATCGGCAAGGCAGGTTGCAACCAGCTCGGCAGACGCCCGCTGGCGGTGGCGGTGCAGGCGGCATCGACACATTCGGCCAGGCTGGCGAAGTGCACGTTGCGCCCCACCAGGCCGGGTGCGTAATGGGCGTACTTGCCCGAATTGGTCATTAAGGTGGTGGCGGCCCGCGGGATTACCGGTTCGCCGAGCATGCACCAGCAGGTATCGGTCACCAGGGTGGCGCCAAAGGTTTCAATGACATCGATGTACCCGGCGTCACGGGCCTGCTCCAGCACCGCACGACCGCAAGTGATGGCGAGCACCACCTCGGGGTGCTTGACCCGGTCGCGACACAGCTGTGCCAAGCGGGCGAACTCGCTGAGCGAGAAGTGCGGGTTACCCAGCGAGACCACCTCCACGTGGTTGTCCCTGGCGCTGTTGAGCTCACGCCAACTGACCAGCAGGTCCTCCAGGCGGATCGTTGCCACGGGCAGCGGGGTATCCGGCTCCAGCACCTGCGCCGGGTCGAGTGCTTCGGGGGTGACCCCGGCGATGTGGAACAGCGGCGCGGCGGACGTGGTGGCGAACGCCGCGCCGAAGGCTTTCAAGTCGTCCAGGTCTGGCTGGCGTTGTTCCAGGCCGAATATCAGCGGGATCCGGCTGCCCGCGAGTGCGCCGATGTGGTAACCGAGCAAGGGGTAGAATGCATCGTCGAGTTCAGCCAATTCCGGCAATTCAACGCGCAGGCGGGCTTTGCGTGGCGCGTCCAGATGGCAGCCGATCAGGGGCGCGCGGCCGGTCAGGGCGATGCAGATATCCAGGTAGTCGGGGTACTTCAGGGTGCGTGCCCCAAGCACGCTGTTGGCGTAGACCACCGCGTTGGATTCGGCCCAGACGATCTGGTCGCCGGCCTTCGGTGCGCTGTCGAGCAAATAGGGCGCACAGGTGAAACTGAGCTGTGCACCCATTGCCATGTAGGCGTCGCCCACGGCGCTGGCCGGCTCGCCGAGCAGTGGGTCGATGCCCAGCTCGCGCCAACGACGCTGGTCAACGGATATTGAATTGAGGGTAGTGGGGACCCGAACCTTGGCGCCCCACTGCACCAGTTGTTGAGCAAAGCGCAGGCTCGCAGGTCCGGTGTAAATGCAACCGTCGATGTGCGCCTGGGTAACATCTATAAGACGCTGGGCACCTTGCAGTTCGGCCAGGCGCAGGACGATTTGCATGGCCATCTGCGCCGCTTTGCCATGCGCGCCGTTGAGCAACGCGTGGTCGAACTCCCTGAGTTCGATTGCTGTGCTGGTATCGCGAGCCTGCGTCGGCGTTTCGGATGGCTGCCAGTTGTCGACGGGGATGTGATCGAACACGGCCAGACTGGCACCGTCGATTCGGGCAAAGGCCTTGCCGCGCAAGGCGGCGAAGGCCTCGCTGCCGATGCAGAGCACCGGCAGCGAACGCTCGAAAATCATCTGTGCCACCAGCACGCCCAAGGTCAGGATCTCATCGGCTTCGGCCAGTACCAGAGCGGCTGGTGCATGACCGTTGCTGATCAGTTCCATCAGCACACTGCTGCCAGTACACGAACCGCGTCCGCTGGGAATGGCGAGCACTCGACCGCTCAGGTATTCGCCGCTGAGGGGATGGTGACGGTCGATGATTTCACCCCGCAAGGGGTCGACTCCGCCCCAGAAGCTCAACCCGACATCGGCAAACAGCAGGGCACCCTGGGCAGCGCCCGGGACCAGGCTGCGACCGGTCAGAGAAGTGGGCCTAGGCATGCCGGGCACCTCAGTAGTAGACCTTTGGCACGGTCAGGTCGCTCGGCGAAATCTCGGTGCCGACCCATTTGGTGAACAACTCCTTGTAGCGACCGTTGCGTACCTGCTGGTTGACGAACAGGTTGAGGTAATTGAGCAGGCCGTACTCGTTGCGCTTGGTACCCAGGGAGACATAGTCGATGGTGTAGGGCGCGTTGCCGGCGATCTTCAGGTTTTTGTATTTACCCGCCTTGATCGTTGCGGCGGCGACGGTATTGGTGACCACCGTGGCGTCGATATGACCCTGGGCCACCGCCAGCAGCGTGTCGTTTTGTGACTGGTAGGCACGGAAGGTACCGGTGCCCCATTTCTTCACATCGTTCTCCAGGGCAATGGCTTCATAGGTGCCACTGGTGTTGCCCAGTGCCTTGCCCTTGATGTCGTCGAAACTGTTGATGCCGGTGTTATCGCGGGTCAGGACGACCATCTGGAAGGCGAAGTACGGCACGGTCAGGCCGACGGTCTTGGCCCGCTCAAGGGTGTCGGAGGTCGAGGCGACAATCACGTCGGCCCGCCCGGATATCAGTGCTGGAATGCGGTCCGGGAAGGGTGTTTCGACCACTTCGGCCTCGACCCCGAGGACCTTTGCCAGGTCGGTGCAATAGTCCACGTCAAAACCCGCCGGGGCGTTGCTGGCATCTCGAAAACCCATGGGCGGGAAGTCCAGCGTCACGGCGCAGCGCAGCTTCCCGGAACCGATGATGTCGTCGAGTTTGTCAGCCTGTGCGGTGGCGATGAAGGTAGTACTGAGAACAGCGCTGAGGGCTACGGCAAATGCGGGGTTTTTCATAGAGGCCTCGTTGTCGGAAGTGCTGTTAGATATCGTATTGGGGATTTCGTATACGATATTAACAATAGCAACGGTTGTGCCGATTTGCCTTTTTACCGGCAAATATTTTCCAGCCCTTGAGTCAGGGCGGTTTACAAGTCGGGAGCAGGGCAGCGGCGTCGTGTCGCCGGGCAGGCAGGTGTTACAGAAGGGAGCACCCTGTGTGCGGGGCGCCCCTTAAAGGAACATTTAACGACCGCGATCGCGGAACTGGCTGGGCGAAAGGCTGGTGAGGGCACGGAACTGGCGGCTGAAAGCACTGTGGTCGGTGTAGCCGCAGCGCAGGGCGATTTCGGTGATGGGCAGGTCGCTCTCCAGCAACAACCGCGTACCTTCTTCGAGCCGGGACTTGTGGATCATCTGCCGTGGGGTGAGCTGGAACACCCGTTTGCAATGGCGTTCGAGTTGCGCAACCGAAAAACCCGCGATTGCCGTCAGTTCGGCAAGGCTGATAGGTCGAGCAAAATGACGACGGATGTGCGCGTCCACCGCTGCCAGTTTCTGGAACGCCGGGTGGTTGGCCTGGGGCAACTGCAGGTCACGGGAAATGCCGGCCAGGCCGACGATCTGCCCATGTTCATCGCGCAGCGCGAGTTTATGGGTCAGGCACCAGACTGGCTGGTTACCGAAATACAGGTGCAGTTCGAGTTGGTCGGCCAATTCGCGTCCGGTGGCCAACACCCGTCGATCCTGTTCGGTGTAAATCGGGCCAAAGCGCTCCGGGAAGACACGCTCTGCTGTCAGCCCCAGCAGTTGGTCACTGTGCTTGAAGCTACAGCGTCGGACCAGGGTCTGGTTGACGAAAACGTAGCGGGCCTCGCAGTCCTTGATGAAAAACACCACGTCCGTCAGGGTATCGAGCAGCGTCGCGATGGCCTGCAAACTGTTCAGCAGCGTCGGCAGGTCGCAGGGTTTGAAATGATTGAGTGAGGGGAACATATCAAGAGGGGCCTGGTGGCGACTACCGGGACTATAAAGACTCGGCAGCGCCCCCGAAACCCCGAAGCGAGCGTTTACACCGGTGGCGTGTCATCCAGGCACATCAGGGTTTCGATGCGCGCCGGGTTGAACGGCGGCCGGGGCGCCGTGGGTTGCCAGTCGAACAGATACTGCAAGGCACCGCCACACACCCGGCCCTGGCAGGCGCCCATGCCGCAGCGACTGGCCAGTTTGGCCTCGCGCCAGCCAACGTGCCCGGACAGTGCCGAGTAGGGTACGTCTTCGCAACGACAGACCAGCGTGTCGGGTTGCGCCAGCGACTTGAGCTGCGGGTCGAGGCTGAAGGCGCTGTTCAACGCCTTGGCGAAACCCTGCCAGCGCGCGCGACGTGGCCACAAATCCCGTGCCGCCGCGGTGTTACCCACCGCCACATGCCCGGCGATTGCCCCTTCAACCAGTGCCAGCTCACTGCCGCCGAAACCGGTGCATTCGCCAGCGGCGTAGTGGTCGGTGTGGCTCGTGGTTTGCCAGGCATCCACGGCAAGCGCCGAGCCATCGAGCGCGCAGCCCAAGGCCTGACCGAGTTGGGTGTTGGGAATCAGGCCGAAACCACAGGCCAGGCGATCACACGCCAATTCGACGATTTTGCCCCGATGCCGCAATCGCACAGCTTCCAGCCGATCGTTGCCCAAGGCCGCCACGACATGGCTGCCGGTGCGGTAATGACGGTCGAACAGACTGAAAGATTGCACCAGCTTGCCCGGCCAGCGCGGCAGTTGCAGGGCGAATCCTGCGACCGCGACCGCAGAGGCCTGCTCGGCGATGCGCAGCACCTGGGCACCGTTGTGTTTCGCAGTGGCCGCGCTGGCCAGTAGCAACGGACCGCTGCCGGCGATCACCACACGCTCGTCCTGCACGGGCAGGCCACCCTTGATCAGCGCCTGAAGTCCGCCCGCGCCGGTCACTCCTGGCAGCGTCCAGCCGGGGAAGGGCAGCAGCAATTCACGGGCACCGGTACATAGAATCAGTTTGTCATAGCCGATCAACCAGCCTCGGTCGGCGTCTTCCACCAGCAATTGCTTGGCACCAGCGAGGGCAATTACACGGGTGCCGGCATGGTGGCGGATATTGCTGTTGGCCTGCAGGCGCTCGCGCATCTGCCGGGCCTGATTCGGCAGGCTGGCCTGTGGCCCGTCGCGCCAGATCTGGCCGCCCGGCAGCGGGTTGTCGTCGAGCACCACAATGCGCGCGCCACTGGACGCTGCGGCGAGGGCGGCACTCATGCCGGCGGGGCCAGCGCCGATGATCAGCAGGTCGGCGTATTCGTTCATGCTCGGGTCTGCACTTGCATGCCTTGCTGGCATAGCGTTTGGCAGGCCAGTCGGCGGCGACCGTCGATGGTCACCCGGCATTCCTGGCAGATGCCCATGCCGCACAGCGGTGCGCGGCGCTGACCGCTGACGGCAGTGCGACTGCAACCGTCGCCGGCCAGTGCCAGTGCAGCAGCCACCGTCGTGCCCGCGGCCACCTTCAGCGCGCGGCCATCCATGATCAAATCAAGCATAGGCGGCCTCTTCGAGAAAACGTTGCGGCAGATAGGGTTGTACCGCCAGAGGCGGCGTCTCATTGAACAATTGCGCGACCAGTAAATCGGCAGTCCCGGGCGCCGTGGTGACCCCCAGTCCTTCGTGCCCGACCGCCAGCCACAGGCCTTTGCGTTTGGGGTGCTGGCCAATCAGCGGCAGGCCGTCCGGGCTGGCGGCGCGAAAACCGGTCCAGGCGCGGATACCGTTGAGTTGAGCCAGGCCCGGCATGTATTCGGTGGTGCGCTTGAGCATTTTCGCGAGCATCCAACCTTCGACCTGCGGGTCGGTGGTGCCGAATTGTCGCGAAGCACCAATGAACAATTGCCCGGTGGGGCGGGGCTGAATGTTGCAGGCGGTCGACGGTCCCGTCGCATTGTGGGCGCTGGTGACGTAACCCAGCTCCACCAGCGTGTGGGTGACCTTGCCGGGGTAGCGGTCGGTGATCAGCAGGTGGCCCTTCTTCGGTTCGATCGGCAACTCGGGGCACAAGTCATTGGCCTGGATGCCGTTGGCCAAAATGACCGCTTCAGCGTTCAACCACTGGCCATCATCGAGTCGCACGCGGTTGCCATCGACCTCGCTGACCCGTGCCCGCCGTTGTTCGATGCCCGGAGTGTCGAGCATCCAGTTGGCGGTCGCCGGGGCATAGAGAATGCCGTCGCCGTTGATCAACAAACCACCCTCCAGGCCATCGCGCAATTCCGGCTCACGGGCATGCAAGGCGTTGCCGGTGATCAGCTCGCAGGTAACGCCCCGGGCTTGAAGGTTCATATGTTTGCTTTGGGCCACCGCCATTTCCTCGGCATTGGCCGCCAGCCACAATGTGCCATTGCTGCGATAAGAGCAGCTTTCGGGCAGTTGCGGGGCCTGTTCGCGCCAGCGTTGCACTGAGTATTGGCTCAGGGCCAGTTCGGCAGGGTTGTCATCGAGCACCAGCAAATGGCCCATGCCAGCGGCTGTCGCGCCGTGCAGGCCAGCGTCCAGTACCAGCACGCGCAAGCCGCGCCGGGCCAGCGCCTGGGCACAAGCGGCGCCGATGATACCTGCACCGATCACGATCACATCGGCCACCAGGCCTTGGTTCATGGGCGAATGCCCCAGGCGAACGGGTCGGCCTGTTCAATGATCAGGCTGGCTTCGGCACTGATAAAAGCGCGGCCGCGAATGGTCGGTACGATGCGCTCGCCATGACGTTCGTAGGAGCCCTCGAACTCGCTGCCGATCACGCTTGCCTGACGCCAGATCTGTCCCGGTTGCAATTTGCCGTCGGCCGCCAGGCACGCCAACTTGGCACTGGTACCGGTGCCGCAGGGCGAACGGTCGTAGGCCTTGCCGGGACAGAGCACAAAGTTGCGGCTGTCGGCCTGGGCGTCATCGGCGAACAGTTCGACGTGGTCGATCAACCCGCCGTCTTCACCGCGTATCCCCTGAATGTCCAGTGCTTGCTGCACGGCGTAGGTGTAAGCGGTCAACGCCTCCAGGTTGTCACTGTCGACCCGCAGGCCATGTTCGGCGATCAGGAAAAACCAGTTGCCCCCCCAGGCGATATCGCCGACCACCTGGCCGATCCCCGGCACCTGCAAGGCTACGGCTTTGCGATAACGATAGGCCGGCACGTTGCGCACGCTGACGGAGTAGTCGTCGTGCAAGGTGGCCTGTACCGTACCGACCGGTGTTTCGATGCTGTGCACGCCCGGACCGATCTTGCCCAGGTGTGCCAGCGACGCCACCAAGCCAATGGTGCCGTGGCCGCACATGCCAAGGTAGCCGGTATTGTTGAAGAAAATCACTCCGGCGCAGGCAGCGGGGTCGACCGGTTCGCACAACAATGCGCCGACCAGCACGTCGCTGCCCCGTGGTTCGAGCACGCAGGCGGCGCGCCATTGATCATGGTGTTCAGCCAGTCGCCGAAGCCGTTCGGCCATGCTGCCGGTACCCAGGTCGGGAAAACCGCCGGTCACCAGGCGGGTGGGTTCGCCGCCAGTGTGGGAGTCGATCACGGTGATGCGTTTCATGACAGGGCCACGTCCGTTCAGATGAGTGAACGCAAGAGTGGCCCGTGCGAGGGTTTGGCGGCTTGATGGTTTTATCCTGCGCCGATGACGAAATCAGCACAATCAAGCAGACGGTCAAGGGTGGTGGGGCAGGTGCTCGAACAACGTTTTGCAGACCCCGGCGATGTGTTCGTCGAGCAGCTTCACTGCCCGGTCGACGTCACCGGCGCGACAGGCTTCGACGATCTCCCGGTGCTCGTGGTCGGCACGTTCCTTCCCGGAGGAGAGGCTCATCTGCATCCGCAGATAACGTTCCAGTTTGTCGTTGACCGAACGGATCAGGCTCACCAGAAACGGACGTTGCGCCGGTTCGTAGAGACAGGCGTGGAGTTCCCAGTTGAGCTCAGCCCAGCGTCCCACGTCATCTTCGCCGATGAACTCCTGGCAGATGCGTTCGGCGCGGGCGAATGTGTCTTCGGTCATGTTGGGAATGGCCAGGCGCAGCACCTTGTCTTCGAGCAACATGCGCACTTCGAACATCTGTGCCAGTTCGGCATCGGACACCCGAGTGACCATTGCCCCGCGATTGCGCTGGAACATCACCAGGCCTTCGGCTTCCAGACGCTTGAGGGCCTCGCGGACCGGGATCTTGCTGACGTTGAACTGCCGGGCGATGTCGTCCTGGCGAATAGGCTCGTCTTCGGCGAAATGCCCCGCGACGATGGCGTCACGCAGATGGCGAGTGATGATTTCCGATGTCGAAGGCGCATTGCCCAAGTCGGGTGCGTTAAATTTGGGTGAGTTCACGGCGGCGGTCGTTCGGATTGAGTTAGAGATATGGTATACGAATTTTGCGCCGAAACTCACTGGCCTGTGCCTTGACGCTGTTCGCTTGACTTAGCGCTACACGCATTTCACGCGTTCGAACGCCGGGGCGCGGATATCAGTGCTGATCTACAACGATGTACGTGTGCTACCGCAGACCGGTGAGGGTGGGGAATTAACGTTTTGGCAGGTAAATCGGGAGCGCGTGCAAAGTCCTATAGGCGTCAGCGGTGCGGCGATCCGATTGCCCGCGAAGAACGCGTTGGAGCAGGCACACCGCAGCAGTTAGCGCCTACAGCCACACGGCATCCCACAACGGATAGTCCCCAATTTTCTCGACCAATCCCGCTCGCAGCGGATTGGCCACGATATAGCGCGCCACCGCCGGCAGGTCTTCATCCCTGCGGATCGCTCGGTCATGAAAGCCATGTTGCCAGAGTGAACCATCGCGCTCGAGCGAACGATTCAATGCAAGTGTAATACGTGATTTTGTCCTCGCCATTATGCAAGTAAGCGTGTTGTTTTTGAGCTCGAACAGCCAATGGAGATGGTCCGGCATGACAACCCAGGCCAGCGAAAGCACCAGCTCTTCTTCCTGCGCCTTCTTCAATGCATCGACCACGAGCCGGCCTTGCATGTAGTCCCTGAATACGGGGTCCCGGTTCTGAACGACGGTTGTGACCAGATAGATCTGCCCCGGCGCTGAAAAGCGCCCGGTGCGCAATCGATGCGCCTGGTGAATGGTTGGCATGGTGCATCTTCCTTGATCATGGCGTTGTCAGTTCAGGCTAGAACGTTGGGGAAATAGTGTTGGTGAACAGTTATTCCTGATGTGTCTGTGGGAGCGAGGCTTGCCCGCGAAGAACGATGACGCGGTGCAACAGGTACACCGCAGCGCCCGGTTCGCCGGCAAGCCTGGCTCCTACAGCGCGAAGAACGATGACGCGGTGCAACAGTTACACCGCGGCGCCTGGTTCGCCGGCAAATCGGATCGCCGCAAAGCAGGCCTATACATGGGGAAGGTGGGGGCGCCGTGACGTAGCGACCCCGCCAGGTGAATCAAAGCTTCGGCAACTGCCCGATGCGGCTCATCATCTCGGTCACGATTTGCAGGTCAAGCAGGAACTGCTCGGTGGTCTTGAACTCGTTGTCGTTGTGACCGGTGTATTTGACGTCCGGCATGGCCAGGCCGAATTGCACGCCGTTGGGCAGTTCGTGCACCGAGGTGGCGCCGGCGGAGGTGCCGAACTTGTGCTCCATGCCGAGGTTTTCGCTGGCCACGGCGAGCAGGGCCTTGACCCATTCACCCTCGGGATTGCGGTACATCGGCTCGGCAATGGAGAAGTCGAAGGCCGGTATAATGTTGCTGTTCTTGCTCCAGGCATCCAGTTTCGTGGCGATTTCGGATTTCAGTACTTGCGGGGATTTGCCCTTCGGTACTCGCAGGTTGACTGCAAGCTTGAAGGTTTTGTCATCCATCCCGACATAAGTCAGGGAGGTGGTGAGCGGGCCCATGAACTCATCGGCGAAACCCACTGCCAATTTACCCCCCAGGTAATCCAGCCCCCAGTTGTCGGCGGCGTAGCGGGCGGCGTCGGTGATGTGGTTGTGCTTGAGCGCGACCTTGCCGTCGAGGCTGTTGATGAAGTCCAGCATCCTCGCCACCGGGTTGATGCCGGACTCGGGTTCGGAGGAGTGGGCGGACACACCAGTGACGGTCAGCATGACGTCATTGCCGACCACCTTGGCGGCGACGTCGAAGTTGCCACCATTGCGCATGGCGTACTCTGTACCGGCCTTCTGCAGGCTGGCCGCCAGTTCTGCGGGATTGTCCGCCACCAGGGTGGCGACCGAGGTCGACGGAATCTGGTTGGTCGCCAGGCCGCCTGTCATCGCAGTGATTTCAGCGCCCTTGCCTTGAGCCTTGCGCTTGGCGAAGCTGGCCATGACCGTGCCGTAGCCTTTCTCGGCAATCACCACCGGGTAGCCGCCATCCAGCGCCAGGTTGTAGTTGGGCGTCGGGTTGCGTTCGAAATAATAGGGGATGGCGTCGCCCGTGGTTTCTTCGGTGGTGTCTACCAGCAGCTTGAAGTTCCTGGCCAGCGGCAGCTTCTCTTCCTTGATGACCTTCATGGCGTAGAGCGTGACCACGATGCCGTTCTTGTCATCTTCCGTACCCCGGCCATACATGCGATCGCCCACCAGGGTGACCTTGAATGGATCGAGACGGGTGCCATCCTGCAGCACCCAATTCTCTGGCGTCACCGGCACCACGTCGGCATGGGCGTGAATGCCGACGACTTCATCACCAGCGCCTTCCAGGGAAATTTCATAAACGCGGTTGTCGATGTTGCGAAAGCTCAGGTTGAAGCCCTGGGCCAGGCCCTTGATCTTCTCGGCGATCTTGATGAACTCGGGATTGTCGTGTTGGGCAACGCCGTCCACGCGCACGGTCGGGATGGCTACCAGTTCACGCAGGGTTTGCGTAGCCGCGCTGCCGTATTTCACCCGTGTGTAGAGGCCAAGCAGGCGATAGATCTGGTTTTGCTGCTCAGGGGACAGTGTCTTGTTATCGAGGAAGGAACTGATGGCCGTGCCAAGATCGTCAGTCTTGGCGATATCGCGCTTGGCCAGGCTTTTCAGGAACTGGCGGAAATCCTTTACCGAGGTATCGCTGAACGTCTTGAGGATGATCGCATTCTGTTGCGGGGTGATGTTGGCCTGTGCAGCGTTGGCGAACGAGGACAGGCTGGCGACCACCAGGGTAGCTGCGGCCAGGTGCTTGAGTGAAAAGTCCATTGCTGGGGGCATTCCTTTGCAGGTGTCTTGTAGGAAATATCTGATCGTTAGATCAGAAACATCCGCAAGCTAACACTGCGAGGGAGAGGTGGGGAGCCCCTGAAGTGGGATCTGTCGCACAGAAATGCAAAAGCGGCGCAGATATGAAAACCGCGCATGACGAACCACCATCGCCCGCGAGACGGTTCCTACAGGGCCGTTTTTGTCCCACGTTTGCTGGTGCCTGCAGGCTTGCGCTTGGCCGGCTTGCGTTTGTTTTTCCAAGGCGTTGCACCGCGCCCGGCAGGGCTGGCGGGGCCGCTGATGGTGAGGCTCAGGCCGGCGCAGCGACTGACTTGCTTGCTCATCCAGGCAGCCTGTTTGGTGACGAACTCGTCCAGGCTCATTTCCCCGCTCTGCACCATGTCCAGGGCCTGTTCCCAGATGGCGGTGGTGCCCGGGTCGGCAATGGCCCGCGGTACCGCATCGATCAGGCTGAAAGCGGCCGGGGTCGCGGCAAGCGCCTTGCCGTTCTTGATCAGGTAACCACGGTCGAGCAGCCCCTGGATGATCGAGGCTCGAGTCGCTTCGGTGCCGATGCCGGTGGTGTCCTTGAGTTTTTGCTTGAGCAATGGATCTTCCACCAGTTTGGCGACGTTCTTCATGGCCTTGATCAGGTCGCCTTCGGTGAAGGGTTTGGGCGATTGTGTCCAGAGGTCCTTGAGTTGCACGTCAGCCACCGCGCAATCAATGCCTTCCCTGAGGTTGGGCAGGGTTTGCGGCGCGGGTGCTTCGCGGCCCTTGGCGGGTGCAAGGGCTTCGGGCAAGGCGCGTTTCCAGCCAGGTTCGACGATTTGCTTGCCGACTGCACGCAAGGCCTCGCCAGCGCAATCGAAGTCGGCCTGGGTGCGGTCGAACTCGTGGTTGGGCAGGAACTGCGCCAGGTAACGGGCGCGGATCAAGGTGTAGACCGCGCGTTGCTTGCCTGCCAGGCGTTCGAGGTTTTTTGCCGCGGCGGTGGGAATGATGCCGTGGTGCGCGCTGACCTTGGCATCGTTCCAGGCCCGTGAACGACGCTGGGGTTCCAAATAATCGTGCAAGGCATTCAGTGCCGGGTCGGCCTGGCGTAGCGCCGCCAGGATGCCCGGTGCTTCGCTGTGCTGGCTGAGTGGCAAGTAGCCGCAGTCGCTACGCGGGTAGGTGATGACCTTGTGGGTTTCGTAGAGCGCCTGGGCGATGTCGAGGGTTTCCTGGGCACCGAGCCCGAGCTTTTTCGAGCAGACTTCCTGCAAGGTGCCGAGGTCGAATGGCAGCGGCGCCACTTCGCGCATCCGTTCGGTGCGCAGCTTGATGACCCTGGCGCTTGCGGCGGCAAGCATGGCCGCTGCCGCTCGTTGCGCCAGCGCCTGATTCAGGCAGCGATCCTGGTCGTCGCACACCTCGGAGGCGGCCCGCCATTGTGCCGTGAAGGCGGTGCCGTCGTGCAACAACTGCACCTCGACAGCCCAGTAGGGCACGGGCACGAAGGCAGCGATGCTGCGGTCGCGATCCACGACCAGGCGCAAGGTAGGCGTCTGCACCCGGCCGACCGGCAGGACACCCTGGTACCCGGACTGGCGTCCCAACAAGGTGAATAGCCGACTCATATTCATGCCGATCAGCCAGTCGGCCCGGGAGCGTCCCAGCGCCGAATGGTAAAGACTGAAGGTCTGCGCACCGGGCTTGAGGGCGGCGAGGGCCTTGCGGATCGAGGCATCGTCCAGCGCCGACAGCCACAATCGCTGGATCGGGCCGCGATAGCGGCAATGCTCCACCAGTTCCCTGGCGATCATTTCGCCCTCGCGGTCGGCGTCGGTGGCAATGACCAGTTCGCGTGCTTCGCCGAGCAGGCGCTTGACCACCTTGTATTGGCTGGCCGTGCGCGGCTTTACGGTCATCTTCCATTGGTCGGGAATGATCGGCAGGTCTGCCAGTACCCAGCGCTTGTAGCGCGCGTCATAGGCATCCGGGGGCGCGGTTTCCAAAAGGTGGCCGATGCACCAGGTCACTGTGACGTCCGTTCCCAGCCAGCAGCCGTCGCCACGTCGCCGCGCGCCGAGGACGGCCGCAATGTCTTTGGCCTGGGAAGGTTTTTCACAGAGGTAAAGCCGCATAACCACCATCGTCGATCAATGTGAGCAAGTGCACAGGATGGCGTGAGAGGAGCGCGAGAGCAATCTTTATCTGTATGGATGTACAGTTTTTACGTTGCGTTTGATTGCGCAGGCCGTTTAGCTGTGAGGCCATCGTTATCGGGGAATCTGAGTTATACCTGATACGTCGTAGTCTCAGGTTTTGGGGTCGCTGCGCGGCCCATCGCGGGCAAGCCACGCTCCTGCAGGTCAACTTCTGTCATGAGGATTGTTTTCCATGAAAAGCTCCGGTCCCAGCCCTGTCATCACCATCGCCGAGCAGCCAGGCTGCCTGTTGGTGAAGTTCCACGGTATCCAGGTGGCTGCATCTTCACGTGCGTTGGTGCTATTGGAAGCCAATTACCCTCCGGTGTACTATGTCCCGCGAGAAGACATCGACGAGAAATATTTCGCCCGCACCGACCACACCAGCTATTGCCCGTACAAGGGCGATGCCAGCTATTTCAGTTTGCAGGTGCCGGGACATGAAGGGGCTAATGCGGTGTGGAGTTACGAGAATCCGAAAGTCTCGGTTGCACAGATACGCGAATACATGGCGTTTTATCCAGATCAGGTGAAATTTGAGCTCGTTGAACTCGACGAGTGAGTCGCCATTGCCATTAAAAGATCGCAGCCTGCGGCAGCTCCTACAGGGGAACGCATTCCAGGGTAGGAGTTGCCGAAGGCTGCGATCTTTTGATTTTCAATCAGTTCTTATCCAGATCGACGTTACGTGTCTCTCGCAGGCACAACATCCCCACCACCAGGCTCACCCCGGTGATCAGCACCGGATACCACAGCCCATAGAAGATGTCGCCGGTGTACACCACCAGGGCAAATGACACGGTCGGCAGGAAACCGCCGAACCAGCCATTACCGATGTGGTAGGGCAGGGACATCGAGGTGTAGCGGATACGGGTGGGGAACAGTTCGACCATCAGCGCCGCCAGCGGGCCGTAGCACATGGCGGAGATGATGATCAGCGCGACGATCAGGGCCACGATCATTGGTTTGTTGATCTGCTGCATGTCGGCCTGTTGTGGGTAACCCGCCAGGGTCACCGCGCCACGCAGGGCGGCTTCGTCGAAACCGTCGATCTTCATGTCACCGACGCTGACCTGCACATCGCTGCCGGCCGGGGCTGCTGCGCTCTGGTACGGCAGGCCTTGCTTGACCAGGAAGGTCTTGACCTTGTCGCATGGGCTGTCGAATTTCGCCTTGCCTACCGGGTCGAACTGGAAGGTGCAGGTGGCCGGGTCCGCGAGCACGGTAATCGGCGCCTGGCGGCTGGCCTGGTCGATGGCCGGGTTGGCGTAGTGGGCCAGGGTCTTGAAGATCGGGAAGTACAACACGGTGGCGAGCAGCAGGCCCAGCATGAGTACCGGTTTGCGCCCGACCTTGTCCGATAGCCAGCCAAAGAAAATGAAGAAGGGTGCACCGATGGTCACACTGACGATCAGCAAACCGTTGGCCACTGCGGGGTCCATTTTCAGGAACTGGGTGAGGAAGAACAGCACATAGAACTGCGCAGCATAGAAGGTCACCGCTTGCCCGGCGTTGATGCTGAACAGGGCGATCAATACCACCTTGAGGTTTTCCCACTTGCCGAAGGAATCGCGGATCGGCGACTTGCAGAGTTTGCCTTCCTCTTTCATTTTCACGAACGCAGGCGACTCGTGCAGGCTCAGGCGAATCCAGGTCGAGATGCCCAGCAGGATGATCGAAAACAGAAACGGAATGCGCCAGCCCCAAACTTCGAACTGATCGCCCGTGAAATAGCGGCAACCCAGTACCACCAGCAGCGACAGCAACAGGCCCAGGGTGGCGGTGGACTGGATCCAGCTGGTGTGGAAGCCACGTTTGCCCATCGGCGCGTGCTCTGCCACGTAGGTCGCGGCGCCGCCATATTCACCACCCAGTGCCAGGCCCTGGAGCATGCGCAGCACCACGAGGATGATCGGCGCGGCGATGCCGATGCTCGCGTAATTGGGCAGCAGGCCGACGCAGAAGGTTGCCAGGCCCATCAGCACGATGGTGGCGAGGAAGGTGTATTTGCGCCCGATCATGTCGCCCAACCGGCCGAACACCAGGGCGCCGAATGGCCTGACAATGAAGCCGGCGGCGAACGCCATCAAGGCAAAGATGAACGCGGTGGTGTCGTTGACCCCGGCGAAGAACTGTTTGCTGATCACCGCCGCGAGGGCGCCGTAGAGGAAAAAGTCATACCACTCGAAAACCGTCCCGAGCGACGAGGCGAAGATGACTTTCTGGGTTTCCTGGCTGGTGCCCGCGCTACGCACGGCTTCCAGGGGCTGAACGTGTTCTGACATATCGGTATCCCTCACAGTGATTGTTTTTGTTGTTCCACTGTCGGCGCTTTCCTTGTGGGCGGGCGCCGCGTTTATCCATAAATCGGGGTGTACCCGTTACCCGTAGGAGCGAGCATGCTCGCGATGCACCTGAGAGCACCGCGGGGTGTCAGGTTTCCAGCGTCATCGTTGACGGCCATCGCGAGCATGCTCGCTCCTACAGTGTCCGTGCAGGGTTCACGGGTGTGTGGCCAGTTCCTTTTCCGGGGTGAGGCTCCTTGTGTCGGGGTTGAGGATCAGTTGTGCAGCCTTCTCCGCGATCATCAGCGTAGGCGAGCAGGTGTTGCCCGAGGTGATGCGCGGCATGATCGAGGCATCGGCGATGCGCAGGCCGGGGATGCCGTGCACGCGCAGTTCTGCATCGACCACCGCGTCCGCGTCGTTGCCCATGCGGCAGGTGCCGACCGGATGGAAAATCGTCGTGCCGATCCGCGCGGCGGCTTCATGCAGCTGTTCTTCGCTCTGCAGGCTGTCGCCGGGCAGGTACTCGACCGGTTTGAACGCCCTCAGGGCCGGCGCGGCAACGATGCGCCGGGTCAGGCGGATGGCATCGGCGGCGACCCGCAAGTCTTCCGGGTGGCTCAGGTAATTGGGCTGGATCAGCGGCGCTTGTTGTGGATCGGCAGAGCGGATCTGCACCGTGCCCCGGCTTTGCGGACGCAGATCGCAAACCGATGCGGTAAAGGCCGGGAAGGCGTGCAACGGCTCACCAAAGCGCTCCAGCGACAGCGGCTGCACGTGGTACTCGAGGTTGGCCGAGGTTTGCTCGGGCCCTGAACGCGCAAAGGCCCCCAACTGACTCGGCGCCATCGACAACGGACCGCTGCGGTCATACAGATAACGCAGGCCCATGCCCATCTTGCCCCACAGGCTGCCGGCGATTTGATTGAGCGTTCGGGCATTCTCCAGCTTGTAGATCAGCCGCAGTTGCAGGTGGTCCTGCAAGTTGCCGCCAACGCCGGACAGTTCATGGACTACACCGATGCCCAGGCGCTGCAGCAGTGGGCGAGGGCCGATGCCGGAACGCTGCAGGATGCTCGGTGAACCGACGGAACCGGCGCACAGGACGATTTCCTTGCGCGCCTTGAAAGTCTTGGCCTGGCCCTGCCAGCGGGCGCTGACCGCCGAAGCACGAGCGTTTTCCAGCATTACGCGGTCGACCTCGACACCGGTCAGCACCGTCAGGTTGGGGCGCTGGCGGATCGGTTTGAGAAAGGCCTTGGCTGCATTCCAGCGGATGCCCGCCTTCTGGTTGACCTGGAAATAGCCGCAACCTTCGTTATCGCCCTGGTTGAAGTCGTCGATGCTGGCGATGCCGCTTTGTTCGGCGGCGCTGCGAAAAGCATCGAGAATCGGCCAGGACAGGCGCTGGCGTTCAACCCGCCAGTCGCCGCTGGCGCCGTGAAACGTTGATTCGCCGGCAAAATGGTTTTCGCTCTTCTTGAACAACGGCAGCACGTCTTGCCAACGCCAGCCAGGGTTGCCGTCAGCCGCCCAGCCATCATAGTCGCCGGCCTGGCCGCGCATGTAGATCATGCCGTTGATCGACGAACATCCGCCCAGTACCTTGCCGCGTGGGTAACTCAGGGTACGACCTTGCAAGCCCGGTTGCGCCTCGGTCTTGAAGCACCAGTCGGTTCGCGGATTGCCGATGCAGAACAGGTAGCCCACCGGGATGTGGATCCAGGCGTAATTGTCGCGACCGCCGGCTTCGAGCAGCAGCACGCGGTGTTGCGGGTTGGTCGACAGGCGATTGGCCAGTAAACAGCCGGCCGGCCCGGCCCCAACCACGATGTAGTCGTATTCATCAAGGGAAGCGTGCATCCCTGACCTCGCTTGTTGTTCTTGTTGGGGACCATCCTAGTTGTTAGCTTTCGTTAAAAGAATGTTAGTTTTTACCCAGCTACTGTTCGTTTTTAAACAACGCTGACCAAGGGATGGACGATGTTCGACTGGAATGACCTGCGGTTCTTTCTCGAGCTACAGCGAAGCGGGCGTTTGCTCACTGCTGCGCGCCGTTTGAACACCACCCATGCCACCGTGGCGCGGCACATCGAGGCCGTTGAAAAGAGCCTGGGCACCGCACTGTTCGTGCAGCATGCCCAGGGGTATGAGCTGACCCCGGCGGGCGAAGCATTGCTCAAGCACGCCGAGGCGATGGAGAACGTCGCGCTGCTGGCGCAGGAAGAAATCACCCAATCCACGGCGCCGCTGGGCAAGATCCGGGTGGGGGTGACGGAAGGGCTGGGCATCATGTTCCTTGCCAGCCGCATGAACGGACTGTTCGAGCGCTACCCCGGACTGGAAGTGGAACTGGTGGCGGTGCCGCGCTTTGTCAGCATCCTCAACCGCGAGGCGGAAATCAGCATCCACCTGGAGCGCCCGGCCGCCGACATGCTGGTCACGCGCAAACTGGCGGACTATCGCCTGGCGCTCTACGCCAGCCAGGACTACCTCGACCGCTCCCCGGCGCTGCGCAATCGTGAAGACCTGGGGCGCCATGCCTGGATCGGCTACGTCGACGATTTGCTGTTCAGCCAGGAATTGATGTTCCTCAACAGCTTCTGCCGCAACCCGCAGGTGGTGTTCCACAGCACCAGCGTCATCGCCCAGCAACAGGCCGCGCGCGCAGGTCTTGGGATCGCCGTGCTGCCGTGCTACATGGCCAGTGCCGATCCTGGCCTTTTGCCGTTGCTCCCCCAGGAGAGCATCCTGCGTAGTTACTGGATCAGTACCCGTCGCGAGTTGCACAAGTCGGTGCGGTTGCGGGTGATGTGGGATTACGTGGTGGAGTTGTGTGAGCGTGAGCAGGATTTGTTGCTGGGCCCCAACCCTCCCGTGATTTAACGGTGCCTCGGATACCACTGTAGGAGCTGCCGCAGGCTGCGATCTTTTGATTTTTCAAGATCAAAAGATCGCAGCCTGCGGCAGCTCCTACAGAGGGAGACCGTGTTTCAGGCGAGGATTTCGAAGGCCGTACTGGCCAGCCGCTCGCCATTCACCAACACATGTACCGCATGCTTGCCCGCGTAATGCCGGCGGGTGGTCAGTTCCTTGATGTGTTGGCCGCGGGTGATCGGTTGTGTGGCGTTGCCTGGTAGCGTCAAGGCCTTGAGCTTGAAGACCTTGGCCGAGGTGCTGCCGTTGGCCTTGACGTAGTCGATGGCGTAATCGATCACCAGGCGCTGGCTGTTGTGTACCGTGGACTTGACCGCAAAGGACAGGGTGATTTTTTCGCCGAGCCCGATCACTGGCGGATTGACCTGCACATCGATGATCTGGACTTCAGGTTTGCCGCCCGCGCCAATGATAGCCAGGGCGCGCAGGTTGCCCTGTTTGATCAGGCTGCGCAGGGCATGCCTGGCGATCCATGCGGTGTGCGGGTTGTCCAGCGACCAGCCCTCGATCAGGTCCAGTACCCACTCGGGCTGGTCCTTGGTGATGTCATTGAGGTGATTGGCCACGGACTTGCGCACGTAAAGGCTGGGGTCGGCCTTGAGGTTGTCGAGGATCCCGGCGGCCAGTCGCGGGTCGGCCTGGACCGGCTCCAGGCGAAACGACCAGGGCAGGCGCGGCCGGCAACCTTCGCTGGCGAGGCGCCGGACATGTTCGTTGGCGTCCAGCGACCAGTCATGCATCAATTGCAGCGAGCGTTGCAAATCGTCGCGCAGGAAATGGCGGATGGCGAACTCCGAGGAACCGAATGCGGTGAAGTACTTGAGCGCCTCCATCGACAGTTCGAACCGCTCCGCGCCATAGGTCGCCACGTAATGCGGCAGGCACATGCTGACAAAACCGCTGTTGAGGCGAGGGGCGAGGGCGCGCAGTACTTCCAGCGATGCTTCATAACCCAGCGGCAATACCGCGTGCAAGCATTCGCTGACGCGGGCCAGGCGCTGCATCACCGACAATTCGGCCAGGCCATGGTTGGCCAGTTTCAGGAAACCCTTGGCGTCGAAGTCGGGATACACCGCCGTCATCTCGGCGGCGATGTGCCGCAGGCGCTCGGCGTTGAAGATTTCCTTGAGAGCGGTGTCGTCAGCCATGTTGGAGTCCGTGTGTGATAGGGGCGGGGTGCCGGCCAGGAGGCCGGCACATTCATCTCAACCGTTCTTCGCCTGCTCTTCCAGCTGGTCCGATTCGAATAACCGTGCCAGTTCCGCCCGCGCTTCCTGCGCCGTCTGCTTGACCTTCACCGCGTCGTCGTAGATCGCGTGCTGGGCTTCGAGCACCTGTTCGTCGTGATGCTTGAAACGCTTGATCCGTGCATCGGCCTGTTCGGGCGTCAGTCCCAGGCCGATCAATGTCTGCCGGCTCATTTCCAGACTGGAGTAAAAGGTTTCGCGCACGGCGTGGGCGCCCAGGTCCACCAGGCGATGCACATGCTGGCGGTTGCGGGCGCGGGCAATGATCTTGATGTGCGGATAGAGCTTGTGCACCAGTTCGGCGGTCTTGATGTTGGTGTCCGGGTCGTCGGTGGCGATGACGAAGAACTCGGCATCCGCAACCTTGGCCGCGCTGAGGATTTCCGGACGCATCGGGTCGCCGTAATACACCGGTACGCCGCCGAAGCTGCGCGACAGTTCGATGGTTTCCACCGAGGTGTCGAGGGCCACGAACTTGATGTTCTGAGCCCGCAGGATACGCGCGACGATCTGCCCCATACGGCCCATGCCGGCGATCACCACACGGGGCTCATCGGCGTCGATTGCGCGAAATTGCTCCGGAACCACCACCGGTTGCACCTTCGGGCTAACCAGTCGGGCGCACAACAACATCAACAGGGGCGTCAACGCCATCGACAGGGTGATCGCCAGCACCAGCAAGTCGTACAGGCGTGGATCGAACAGACCATGATCACGGCCGATCTTGAACACCACAAAGGCAAATTCACCACCAGCCGCCAGCACGATGCCCAGGCGAATGGCGCTGATCTTGTTCAAACCGCCGGCCAGTCGGCCGACGACAAACAGCAACGGCAGTTTGACGGCGATCAGCAGCAGGGTCAGCCCCAGCACCACGATAGGCTCGCGCAGCAGCAGGCCGAGGTTGGCGCCCATGCCGACACTCATGAAGAACAGCCCCAACAGCAGGCCCTTGAAGGGTTCGATCTGTGCTTCCAGCTCGTGCCGGTATTCGGAGTCTGCCAGCAGCAGGCCGGCAAGAAATGCACCGAGGGCCATGGAAATACCGGCCAGGTCCATCAGCCAGGCTGTGCCCATCACCACCAGCAACGCGGTCGCGGTGGACACTTCCGGCAAGCCGGTCTTGGCGACCACGCGAAACACCGGACGCAGCAAGTACCGTCCGCCGATCACCACAATGGCAATACTGACGAGCACGCGAAGGCCCTGGTTGACATCGTCGACCGCGCTGACGTTTGCGCTACTGCCTGCCAGCAGCGGCACCATGGCGATCAGCGGGATTGCGGCGATGTCCTGGAACAGCAGGATCGCGAACGCCAAGCGGCCGTGGGGGCTGGTCAGTTCCTTGCGCTCAGCCAGGCTTTGCAGGCCGAAGGCGGTGGACGACAGGGCCAGGCCCAGGCCCAGCACGATCGAGGTGTTCAGCGGTTGCCCGAAGACATACAGCGCCAATACGCCCAGCAGCGCACCTGTCAGCAGTACTTGCGCCAGACCGACGCCGAACACCGCCTTGCGCATCACCCATAAGCGCCGTGGCGACAACTCCAGACCGATGATGAACAGCAGCAACACCACGCCGAGTTCAGAGATGTGCGCGACACTTTCCGTATTGCCGATCAGGCCCAGCCCCGAGGGGCCGATGATCACGCCGGCAAACAGATAACCCAGCACCGCGCCCAATTGCAGGCGCTTGGCCAGGGGAACGGTGAGTACGGCGGCGAGCAGAAATACGACTGCGGCTTGCAACAGACTGCCTTCATGGGGCATTAGAAAAACTCCATCAACTCGGTACGGCGGGTCGACAAGGATAAAGGCTGGCCTGGGTTCAAGGCTATCGCGCAAAACAGTTGTCGAGCGGACATCGCCGTCGCACTACAGCAATTCCCCCAGGTCCCAGAGCCGTACAAGCTCAGCGGGGGCCTGGTTTTCCGGCACTTTCAACACCATCTGGTCGTCCTGTTCGCCTGCGTGGTAGCGCAGCTCGATCTGGTAAAAGCGCTGATCTCCCCCGCCCGAGGCCGAGCTGGCCAGCGGCAGGCACCCTTCGAGCAGGCCACGGATGCGCGAACGCTGCTCGAGATCGCATTGCGCGAATTCGATTTCCCGGGGGCGCGTCAGGGCCTGGATTGCGGCAAAGCCACCTTGGCGAGACAGGCGCACAACGGCCCGGTCGTCCAGTGTCGGCAGGGTTTTCATGGTGCCTCCTGCGTCGTCTCGACGCCTACTTGTGACCAGCCGCGCTGCACCACCCGCGCTTCATTGGCGCTGAAGCGCCGACGCGCATGCTCCACGGTGAGTTTTGCAAAGGCACTGAATGACGTCTCATGACTCAAGCGCTTGTCACACAGTGCGTCGTACCAGATGAGCCCGGCTGTTTCCCAGGCGAATCCACCCAAGGCCTTGGCGGCCAGGTAAAACGCCCGATTGGGAATGCCGGAATTGATGTGCACGCCGCCATTGTCCTCCTGGGTGATCACGAATTTGCGCATGTGGTCCGGTTGCGGGTCCTTGCCCAGCAGTGGGTCGTCATAGGCGGTGCCCGGGTGGGCCATCGAGCGCAAACCGACGCCCTTGATCCGCGGGGTCAGTAAATCCGCGCCGATCAGCCAGTCCGCCTGGTCGGCGGTGTGCCCCAGCAGGTATTGCTTGGTCAGCACGCCAAACACATCCGACAGCGATTCATTCATCGCCCCGGACTGGTCGGCATACACCAGGCCCGCTTCGCTCTCGACCACGCCGTGGGTCAGCTCGTGCCCGACCACGTCCAGCGAGCGGGTGAAGCGCTGGAAGATTTCCCCATCGCCGTCACCGAAGACCATCTGCGATCCGTTCCAGAAGGCGTTCTCATAGTCCTGGCCATAATGCACGCTGCCGATCAGGGCGAAACCCTTATCGTCGATGGAGTCGCGGCCCAACACTTTCCAAAAGAAATCGTAGCTGGCCCCCAGCGCGTCGTAGGCCTCATCGACCGCCGGATCACCGCTCGGCGCCTGGCCTTCGAGGCGCACCGGCATGCCGGGCAGGAGCATCTTGCCCTGGGCATCATGCACGCTGCGCTGTACCTGGCCACGTTTGGAGGTTGCCGGCAGGATCGCGGCGGCAGCTGGACGCACCGGTGGGCCAGGCGTATGCCGAAGGGTACGCACATGGGCCAGTGTGCTCATTGCGCTGGAACGCTGGTGTTCAGATCCATGCGCGACGATACGGTGCAGAATGTAGGGCGGAATGAAACTGCGCAGGTCAGTCATCAGAGCATCCTTTCTGAGCGCGAAGTCGATACTTATGTGAGCGGCGCAGGGGTATTCGGTTCCGCCGGTTGCCATTGGCAGCAGTTTCTGCGAAAACCTGCGTCCGCGCCCGCAAGTCCAGGGCACTGTAGATGAGTTAAGAACATGAACGACGAACTGCAAATCATTGATCTTGAACCGGGTGACGGCAAGGCCGTCGTCAAAGGCGCACTGATCACCACCCAATACCGCGGCTGGCTGGAGGACGGTAGCGAATTCGACTCTTCCTACAGTCGAGGCAAGCCGTTCCAGTGCGTGATCGGCACCGGTCGAGTGATCAAGGGTTGGGACCAGGGCCTGATGGGCATGCAGGTCGGTGGCAAGCGCAAATTGCTGGTCCCGGCGCACCTGGCCTATGGCGAGCGTACGATGGGCAAGATCCCGCCGAATTCGAACCTGATATTCGAGATTGAATTGCTGGAAGTGCTGACGCGGGACGATTGAGTGCGGAACATGGAAACACGAACGCCGATCCGTTGAGACCGTTTGTATCCCTGTAGGGGAAAGAGCCAAAAAAAACGCCGCCCTCGAATTCGGGGGCGGCGCTTTTTTATTGCAGTGGACGTCAGGTCAAACCTTGACGATCCAGCCCGCTGGCGCTTCGACGTCGCCAGTTTGCACGCCGGTCAGCTCTTTGTAGAGCTTCTGGGTGATCGGGCCGACTTCGGTTTCGCTATGGAACACGTGCAGGTGGTCGTTGTAGCTGATGCCGCCGATTGGCGTGATCACGGCGGCGGTACCGCAAGCGCCGGCTTCCTTGAAGTCCGACAGCTTGTCGATGAACACGTCACCTTCGATCACTTCCAGGCCCAGGCGCGTTTTGGCCAGCTCAATCAGCGACAGGCGGGTGATGCCCGGCAACACCGACGGCGAGTTCGGGGTCACGAACTTGTTGTCGTGGGTGATCCCGAAGAAGTTGGCCGAACCGACTTCTTCGATTTTGGTGTGGGTCATCGGGTCCAGGTAGATGGCGTCGGCGAAGTGCGCCTTCTTGGCCTGGGAGCCTGGCATCAGGCTGGCGGCGTAGTTGCCACCGACCTTGGCTGCGCCAGTGCCTTGCGGGGCCGCGCGGTCGTAGCTGGAGATCAGGAAGTTGTGCGGGGTCAGGCCGCCCTTGAAGTAGGCGCCGACCGGGATGCAGAAAATCGAGAAGATGAACTCGGGTGCGGTACGCACGCCGATGTTGTCACCCACGCCGATCACGAACGGACGCAGGTACAGCGCGCCGCCAGTGCCGTAAGGCGGGATGAAACGCTCGTTGGCCCGCACCACATCCTTGCATGCTTCGATGAACTGCTCGGTGGACACCTGTGGCATCAGCAGGCGCGCGCAGCTGCGTTGCATGCGCGCGGCGTTCTGGTCCGGGCGGAACAGGTTGATCGAACCGTCCTTGCAGCGGTAGGCCTTCAGGCCCTCGAAGCATTGCTGGCCATAGTGAAGGGCCGTGGAGCCTTCGCTGATGTGCAGCACATTGTCTTCGGTCAGGGTGCCTGCGTCCCACTCGCCATTACGCCAGTGCGACAGATAGCGCTTGTCGGTCTTGATGTAGTCAAAACCCAGCTTGTCCCAATTGATGCTTTCGTTACCCATGACACCCTCTATCACTTAACAACCGCCGAAACGGTTCAATGTTTCTGACGTTTTCTGGATGGGGACAACAATACTTCATTCCGGACCCATTTCGCAGCCCGGATTTGATCGTTCCCACGCAGAACGTGGGAACGATCATGCGTGGGGGTCACAGATGCAGTGCGTGGCCAAGCGCCCGCAACGCCGCTTCCTGCACCGCCTCGCCCAGCGTTGGATGCGCATGAATAGTGCCGCCGATGTCTTCCAGCCGCGCACCCATTTCCAGGCTTTGCGCGAATGCCGTGGACAATTCGGAGACGCCGACGCCCACCGCCTGCCAGCCAACGATCAGATGATTGTCCCGACGAGCGACCACGCGCACGAAGCCGCTCTTGGACTCCAGCGTCATTGCCCGGCCATTGGCGGCGAACGGGAAGTTCGACACGATGCAGTCAAGACCTGCCGCCTTGGCCTCGTCCGGGGTCTTGCCGACCACCACCAGTTCCGGGTCGGTAAAGCAGACGGCGGCGATGGCGGCGGGGTTGAACTCGCGGTGCTTGCCGCTGATCAGTTCGGCCACCATCTCGCCCTGGGCCATGGCCCGGTGGGCGAGCATCGGCTCGCCACTGAGGTCGCCGATGGCGTAGACGTTGCGCATGCTGGTCTGGCAACGGTGATCGATCTTGATCGACGCGCCGTTCATCGCAAGGTCCAGCGTTTCTAGGTTCCAGCCCTCGGTGTTTGGCTTGCGACCCACGGCCACCAGTACCTGATCGGTCTCCAGGTTCAGGATGCCGCCATCCGGGTCGCGTACTTGTAAGGTATTTGCTGATGAATCAAAGCCTTGCACGCTATGCTTCAAGTAAAGTTTCACGCCAAGTTTCTTCAATTCGTCGTGCACGGGCTGGGTCAGTTCGCCGTCGTAGGCCGGCAGGATGCGTTCCTGGGCCTCGACCACGCTGACGTCGGCACCGACCTTGCGATAGGCAATCCCCAGTTCCAGGCCGATGTAGCCGCCACCCACCACGACCAGGCGTTTGGGCACGGATGTCGGTGCCAGCGCTTCGGTGGAGGAGATGATCGGCCCGCCAATCGGCAGCATCGGCAAGTTCACGCTTTTGGAGCCAGTGGCCAGCACCAGGTGCTCGCACTGGATGCGCGTGTCGCCGACGTCGACGGTTTTGCCGTCGACGACCTTGGCCCAGCCTTGAACGACCTGGACCTTGTTCTTTTTCAGCAGGGCCGCGACACCGGTGGTCAGGCGGTCGACGATGCCGTCCTTCCATTCCACGCTTTTGCCGATATCCAGGGTTGGCGCCGAGACGTTGATGCCCAGGGCCGAGTGCTGGTTGTGCTGTTGCGTCTGGTGGAACTGTTCAGCCACGTGAATCAGTGCCTTGGACGGAATGCAGCCGATGTTCAAGCAAGTGCCGCCCAGGGATTGGCCTTCCACCAGGATGGTCGGAATGCCCAGTTGGCCAGCACGGATCGCGGTCACATAGCCGCCAGGGCCGCCGCCGATGATCAGCAGCGTAGTGTGCAAAGTTTGCATGGTGCTCTCCAGCAAAAATCAGTCCACAAACAGGGTGGCGGGTTGTTCGAGCAGGCCACGGACGGCCTGGATGAATTGTGCCGCGTCCATGCCGTCGACCACCCGGTGATCGAAGGAGCTGGAGAGGTTCATCATCTTGCGGATCACGATCTGGCCTTTGATCACCATGGGCCTCTCGACGATTTTGTTCACGCCGACGATCGCCACTTCCGGCAGGTTCAGCACCGGGGTGCTGACGATGCCGCCCAGCGCGCCGAGGCTGGTCAGGGTGATGGACGAGCCGGACAGTTCGTCGCGGCTGGCCTTGCCGTTACGGGCGGCCGTGGCCAATCGGGCGATTTCAGCGGCACTGTCCCACAGGCTGCGAGCCTCGGCATGGCGAACCACGGGCACCATCAAGCCAATATCGGCTTGGGTGGCGATACCGACATGCACCGCGCCCAAGCGGGTGATGACCTGGGTTTCGTCATCGTAGCGCGCGTTGATCTGCGGGAAATCACGCAGGGCGACGACCAGGGCGCGAACCAGGAACGGCAGCAAGGTCAACTTGCCGCGGCTGGCACCGTGTTTTTCGTTGAGGTGCGCACGCAGTTCTTCCACGGCAGTGACGTCGATTTCCTCGACATAGCTGAAATGGGCCGCGCGTTGCGTGGCGTCCTGCATACGCTGGGCGATCTTGCGCCGCATGCCGATCACCGGGATCTGTTCTTCGTCGTTGCGCTGGGCGTAAGCGCTGCTGACGGTTGAGGCATTCGACTGACCCTGGGCCAGATAGGCCTCGAGGTCTTCGTGCAACACACGACCCGCCGGGCCAGTGCCACGAACCAGGCGCAACTGGATACCGAGGTCCAGCGCATGCTTGCGCACCGCCGGGGAGGCCAGGGGACGCTCATCGGCTTCGCGGGCGACCATTGGCCCCTGGCAGGCGGCGGCTTTCGGTGCAGCGGCAGCGACCGGTTTGGTCTCCACTGCGGTTTCGACTTTCGGCGCAGCGACCGTTGCTTCTTTTACCGGTGCCGGTTGCGCAGACTCCCTGACGTTGCCCGCGCCTTCGACTTCGATGCTGATCAGCACGCTGCCGACCGCCATCACTTCACCTGGCTGACCGCCAAGGGCAATCACCTTGCCATGCACCGGCGACGGAATATCCACCATTGCCTTGTCGGTCATGACATCGGCCAGCACCTGATCTTCGACGACCATGTCGCCGACCTTGACGTGCCACTGTGACAACTCAACTTCTGCAATGCCTTCGCCAATGTCCGGCATCTTGATAACGTGCGTGCCCATTCAGACCTCCATGACCCGTTTCAACGCAGCGCCCACACGGGACGGCCCTGGGAAATACGCCCACTCTTGCGCGTGCGGGTAGGGGGTGTCCCAACCGGTGACGCGTTCGATCGGCGCTTCCAGGTGGTGGAAGCAGTGCTCTTGCACCAGCGCCGTCAGTTCGGCACCGAAACCGCAAGTACGAGTCGCTTCGTGGACGATCACGCAGCGCCCGGTTTTCTTCACGGACTTGACGATGGTTTCCAGGTCCAGCGGCCAGAGGCTGCGCAGGTCGATGACCTCGGCATCCACGCCGCTTTCCTCGGCGGCCACTTGCGACACGTACACGGTGGTGCCGTAGGTCAGTACCGTGACGTCCTTGCCCGGACGGGCAATGGCGGCGACATCGAGCGGCACGGTGTAATAGCCGTCTGGAACCTGGGCGGCGGGGTGTTTCGACCAAGGGGTTACCGGACGGTCGTGGTGGCCGTCGAACGGACCGTTGTACAGGCGCTTGGGCTCGAGGAAGATCACCGGGTCATCATTTTCGATGGAGGCGATCAGCAGGCCCTTGGCGTCGTAGGGGTTGGACGGCATGACGGTGCGCAGGCCGCACACCTGGGTGAACAGCGCCTCGATACTCTGGCTGTGGGTCTGGCCGCCGTAGATACCGCCACCGCAAGGCATGCGCAAGGTCAACGGCGCGGTGAATTCGCCAGCCGAGCGATAACGCAGGCGCGCGGCTTCGGAAATGATCTGGTCGTAGGCCGGGTAGACGTAGTCGGCGAACTGGATCTCCACCACCGGGCGCAGGCCGTAGGCGCCCATGCCTACTGCAGTGCCGACGATGCCGCTTTCGGAGATCGGCGCGTCGAACACCCGGGAGGTGCCGTACTTGGCCTGCAGGCCTTCGGTGCAGCGGAACACGCCGCCGAAGTAACCGACGTCCTGGCCGAACACCACGACGTTGTCGTCGCGCTCAAGCATCACATCCATGGCCGAGCGCAGGGCCTGGATCATGGTCATGGTGGTCGTGGTCATGGCGGTATCCAGCTGGATATTGTTGTTGTGATCGTTCATGTCAGATCCCCAGCTCTTGACGCTGGCGCTTCAAATGCTCCGGCATCTCTTTATAGACATCTTCGAACATGGTCGCGGCGCTTGGAATCTGGCCGCCGGCAAGGGTGCCGTACTGTTCGGCTTCTTTCTGCGCGGCGATCACCTCGGCTTCCAGTTCGGCGCTGACGGCGGTGTGTTCTTCTTCGGACCAGTGGCCAACCTTGATCAGGTGCTGCTTGAGGCGCGCGATCGGATCGCCCAACGGGAAGTGGCTCCAGTCGTCGGCAGGACGGTACTTGGATGGATCGTCCGAGGTGGAATGCGGGCCGGCGCGGTAGGTGACCCATTCGATCATGGTCGGGCCGAGGTTGCGGCGCGCGCGTTCGGCGGCCCAGGCAGAGGCGGCGTAGACCGCGTAGAAATCGTTGCCGTCGACCCGCAGCGAGGCGATGCCGCAACCGACGCCACGCCCGGCGAAGGTGGTGGCTTCACCACCGGCAATCGCCTGGAAGGTGGAGATGGCCCACTGGTTGTTGACCACGTTGAGGATCACCGGCGCGCGATACACGTGAGCGAAAGTGAGAGCGGTGTGGAAGTCCGACTCGGCGGTGGCACCGTCGCCGATCCAGGCCGAGGCGATTTTGGTGTCGCCCTTGATCGCCGAGGCCATGGCCCAGCCTACGGCCTGGACGAATTGGGTGGCGAGGTTGCCAGAGATGGTAAAGAAACCGGCATCTTTGACCGAGTACATGATCGGCAACTGACGTCCCTTGAGCGGATCGCGCTCGTTCGACAGCAGTTGGCAAATCAGGTCCACCAGCGGTACGTCGCGGGCCATCAGGATGCTTTGCTGGCGGTAGGTCGGGAAGCACATGTCGTCGATGTTCAAGGCCAGGGCCTGGGCGCTGCCGATGGCTTCTTCGCCGAGGCTCTGCATGTAGAACGACATTTTTTTCTGGCGTTGGGCGACCACCATGCGGTTGTCGTAGATCCGCGTCTTGAGCATGGCACGCATGCCTTTGCGCAGGATGTCCACCGGTACGCCTTCGGCCCACGGGCCCAAGGCATTGCCCTGGTCGTCGAGCACACGAATCAGGCCACGGGCCAGGTCTGCCGTGTCAGCCGGTTCAACGTCGATAGGGGGTTTGCGCACTGTGCCGGCGTCGGTCAGGTGCAGGTAGGAGAAGTCGGTTTTGCAGCCGGGGCGACCCGAGGGTTCGGGGACGTGCAGGCGCAGCGGTTCGTACGCTTGGTTCATGGCTTCTACGCTCGATCTTGTGAATTTCTTGTAGTGAGCTGACAGATTTCATTCGGTGGAAGAAATCTTGTCCTACAACAATCATAGGCCCGGCCAAGAAGAATATTTCTCTGTGTTTCGTTGCGCTCAAGATCATTTCCAGATAAAAAATCTGCATAAACATAAAAAACAGGTGTTTTTGTCTCATGCGCAAACTGGACCGTACCGATATCGGCATTCTCAACAGTCTCCAGGAGAACGCACGCATCACCAACGCCGACCTGGCACGCTCGGTCAACCTGTCACCGACGCCATGCTTCAACCGGGTCAAGGCGATGGAGGAGTTGGGCTTGATTCGTGAGCAGGTGACCCTGCTGGATGCCGATCTGCTGGGGCTGCACGTCAATGTGTTCATCCACGTCAGCCTGGAAAAGCAGGTGGAGGAGGCGTTGCAGCATTTCGAAGAGGCGATCTCCGATCGGCCCGAAGTGATGGAGTGCTACCTGATGGCCGGCGATCCGGATTACCTGATTCGGGTGCTGGTGCCGACCATTCAGTCGCTGGAGCGCTTCATGATGGATTTCCTCACCAAAGTCCCCGGCGTTGCCAATATCCGTTCGAGCTTTGCGCTCAAGCAGGTGCGCTACAAGACGGCGTTGCCGTTGCCGGCCAATGGGTTGACCTTGGGTACCTGATCGTTCCCACGCTCCGCGTGGGAATGCATCCCGTGACGCTCTGCGTCACATCCGGAGCGGAACGCGGAGCGTCCCTGGCGGCATTCCCACGCGGAGCGTGGGAACGATCGAGGGGGGGGTCAGAACTTGTTCAGGGGGATTTTCAGGTAGACCACGCCATTGTCCTCCGCCGGCGGCAGATTCCCCGCCCGCACATTGACCTGAATCGCTGGCAGCAGCAGCGTCGGCATGCCCAACCCGGCATCGCGTCGGGTGCGCATGTCGACGAACGCGGTTTCGTCGATGCCGTCGCGCACGTGGATGTTGCTCTTGCGTTGTTCGCCAACGGTGCTCATGCAGTGCGGTTCACGGCCCTCGGGCGGGTAGTCGTGGCAGACGAAGAGGCGCACGCTGGCAGGGAAGGCCAGCAGCTTGTGGATCGAGGCGAACATCTGATGGGCGTCACCGCCGGGAAAGTCGCAGCGGGCGGTTCCGACGTCGGGCATGAACAGGGTGTCCCCAACCAGGATCGCGTCGCCGTCGACCAGGTAAGCCATGTCTGCCGGGGTATGGCCAGGTACATGCAGGGCGGTGGCCTTGAGGTTGCCGATGCGAAATGACTCGTTCGGGGCGAACAGGTGATCGAACTGCGAGCCGTCAATGCAAAACTCCGGCTCAAGGTTGAACAGGGTCTTGAACACGCCCTGCACCTTGCAGATCGACTGGCCGATGGCGATTTTGCCGCCCAGTTCCCGGCGCAGGTAAGGCGCGGCGGACAGGTGATCGGCGTGGGCGTGGGTTTCCAGCAGCCATTGCACCTGCAAGCGGTGCTCGCGCACGAAGGCGATGATCCGGTCGGCCTGCAGGGTGCCGGTCCGTCCGGCAGCCGGGTTGTAGTCGAGTACCGGATCGACGATCGCGCATTGTCCGCCATCGGTTTCGTAGATGACGTAACTGTAGGTTGACGAGGCGTCGTCATAAAAAGCTTCAATGAGGGCGGGCATGTGGGTTTTTTCTTCAGGGGCAAGTCATGAGGTTAGATTCATTTTCCCTGCGCTGACCAGCCCACGACACATTCAGTTGATGAAAAAAACGCTGCGGGCTCTATCCTGTCACTCTATCGATACCGGGCGTTCCCGGCCTTTGTCATGGATTACGAGCGTTCTATGTTGCTGGCGAGTTTTTTTGGTGTGGTCATGGGGTTGGTGCTCGGTTTGACCGGGGCCGGGGGCGGTATTCTTGCAGTGCCGGCGCTGGTGTTGGGACTCGGCTGGAGCATGACCACGGCGGCGCCCGTCGCGCTGTTCGCCGTGGGCAGCGCAGCGGCGGTCGGTGCCATCGATGGCTTGCGCCATGGCCTGGTACGCTATCGCGCGGCGCTGTTGATTGCCTTGCTGGGCGCGATGTTTTCCCCGCTGGGCATCTACTTCGCCCATCAACTGCCGGAAAAGGTCCTGATGATCCTGTTCAGCCTGCTGATGGTCATGGTGGCTGCGCGGATGTTGCGTCGCGAACGCAAGGACCAGGGGCCCAGCGATCATGGTCACGCCAACTGGGGCCAGAAGAACTGCATGCTCGATCAGCAGACCGGGCGCTTTTCCTGGACCGCCAAATGCACCGCGACCCTCGCGGCCCTCGGTGCGGTGACCGGTGTAGTCTCTGGCTTGCTGGGTGTGGGCGGCGGGTTTCTGATCGTGCCGGCCTTCAAGCAGCTGACCGACGTGCAGATGCGCGGCATCATTGCCACGTCCCTGATGGTCATCAGCCTGATCTCGGCCATCGGCGTGATCGGCGCATTGCATGCCGGGGTGCGCATCGACGGGTCTGGCATGGCCTTTATCGCCGCCAGCATCGTGGGCATGATCATCGGCCGAAAGCTTTGCGCGCGAGTGCCGGCGCGGGCGCTGCAGGTGGGATTTGCGAGCATCTGCCTGGCAGTCTCTGCCTACATGCTATTGCGGGCAGGTCTCTGAATTCTTGTAGGAGCGAGCATGCTCCGGGCGGCGTTCCGACGATGGAGGTCAACGATGACTCGGGGTACCTGATTCCCCCGCTGTGCTCTCAGGTTTTTCGCGAGCATGCTCGCTCCTACAGGGGGCGGTAATGCAGTGTGAAGGTCAATTCTGCCGATTGGCCCTGCTCCAGCAAACGCAACCCGGGCCGACTGGGCAAGTGGTGCGCGTTGACCGGGTGGCTGACCGGTTCGATGCAGAAAAAACCCAGTCCTGGCGGACAATAGAGCAGGTAGTAATCGCTGCCGGTAGCCTGGCATTCCAACTCGTAACCAAGGTCGGGTTGCTGGATCAGGCAGTGGCCATCCCAGTTGCAGAAACCGTTGTCGACCAGTGTCTGGGGCAGGGCCTTGGGCTGCCGGAAATCCCATTCGGCGGGTAATGCACCCAGCCCGGTTGGCAGTCTGGCGGCGTCGCACAGCCACACTTGCCCGGCCTTTGCCTGTAGTCGCGTGCCAGCGCTTCGGGGCAGGTACGGGTGCAGGCCCAGGCCATGCCAGGCCGCGTGCTCTGCCAGATGGGTAACGCTCAACTCGATACACAGCTTGCCTTTATCGAGATGGAAATGTTGGCGGGCGCAATAGGCAAAGGGCTCGGTGCTATCGAGTTGCAGCACCACGTCGTTAGGCGTTTTGGAGACTACCTTCCAAGGCTGCTGCCAGGCGCTGCCATGAATCGGCAGAGGATCGGTGAGGCTATTGGGCGCCAGGGCCAGCCAACCATCCGGGCAATCGAAGCCCCCTTCGGCAATGCGGTTGGACCACGGCACCAAAGGGAAGCAGCCCAGTTTGCCGGGAAGGCCCGTGTTCAATGCGTGCTCATCGGCGTGCCGCAACAACGGCTGGCCGGTGTGGTGCACGGACCAGTTGACGATGCTGCCGCCAAGTTCGGGGGCGAGGGTGAGGCGGGTGAATTCGTCTTCGAGTTCGAGCAATGTGGGTTTCATGTTCACCAGCGGTAAAGGGAATGCACGGATTGCCTTTGGAGGAGCCGGCTTGCTGGCGATGGCGCCCTTGAGAACGCCATCGCCAGCAAGCCGGCTCCTACAGA
>NZ_JBXAHO010000018.1:76717-135797 GCF_058795195.1 Pseudomonas sp. GW823-FHT06B06
CCCTCCCCCCCCCCCCCCCCCCCCCCCCCCCCCCCCCCCCCCCCCCCCCCCCGCTCCTACAGTTCAGCGGTTGCAGGATCAGCCGGATTACAACACCAGATGCGGCAACCACAGCGACAGCGCAGGAATGTAGGTCACGGCCAACAGCACCAGGAACAGCACGCCGTAGAATGGCAGCAGGGCCTTGACGGTTGATTCGATGCTGACCTTGCCCACCGCCGACCCGACAAAGAGTACCGCGCCTACCGGCGGTGTGATCAAGCCGATCCCCAGGTTCACCAGCATGATCATGCCGAACTGCACCGGGTCCACGCCAATGCCGAGAATCACTGGCATCAGGATCGGCGTAAGGATCAGGATCAAGGGTGCCATGTCCATCACGGTACCAAGCAACAGCAGCATGACGTTGATGCACATCAGGATCACGTAACGGTTGTCCGACAGGGTCAGGAACATCGTGGTGATCTTCGCCGGGATCTGCATCAGCGTCATGATGTAGCCGAAGCTGGCGGCGAAGCCGATCAGGATCATCACGATCGAAATCGTGCGCACCGTGCGGTGCATCAGTTTCGGCAGCTCGCTCCACTTGTAGTCGCGGTAGATGAACATGGTCACGAAGAACGACCACAGTACCGCGATGGCCGCCGACTCGGTCGCCGTGAATATGCCCGACAGAATGCCACCGAGGATGATCACCATGGCCATCAGGCCCCAAAGTGCTTCGCCGCAGATTTTCAAGGCTTCGCGCATCGGGATGACTTCGCCCTTGGGGTAGTCACGCTTCTTGGCGAAGATCAGGCACAGCACCATCAGGCACGCGCTCATCAACAGGCCCGGCACCACGCCGGCCATGAACAGCGAGGCGATCGACACCGTTCCACCTGCCGCCAGCGAGTAGAGCACCGAGTTGTGGCTTGGCGGCGTCAACAGGGCTTGCACCGAGCCGCTGACGGTCACGGCGGTGGCGAACTCACGGGGATAGCCGCGGCGTTCCATTTCCGGGATCAGCACCGAACCGACCGAGGCGGTATCCGCCACCGACGAACCGGAAATAGCGCCAAAGAAGGTCGAGGCCATGATGTTGACCAGTGACAGTCCTCCGCGCACGAACCCGACCAGCACACCGGCAAATGCCACAAGGCGCCGAGACATGCCGCCCTCGGCCATGATCGCACCGGCGAGGACGAAGAACGGAATCGCCAGCAGGGAAAATTTGTTGACGCCACCGGCCACCTGAATCATCAGCGCCTGGAACGGAATGTCGATCCAGAACGCGCCGATCAGCGCAGAGAGCCCGAGCGCGTAGGCGACCGGCATGCCGATCAGGATCAATGCTATGAAGCTACCCAACAGAATCACAGCGTCCATTCAGGCAGCCCCTTCGTTTTCTTCAACGATGTCGAAACGCACGACGCGACGATTGCTCTGGTCGCCGAGCAAGAGTTTTTCCAGGACAAAGATCAGCGTCAGCAGGCCGCCAATCGGAATCGGCATGTAGGTAATGCCTACGCGCAGGGTGGGCAGGGCGCTCATGAACTGGTTCCAGGTCGACAGGCACAGCTTGCTGCCCCAGATGGTCATGAACAACGCGATGGTTGCCATCAACAGTTGCGAGACCACGCCTACAGCCTTGCGCAGTTCGGGGGGCATGCGGTCGGTAAGCATGGCCACGGCCATGTGTGCGCCAGCGCGGTAGCTGGCGGCGGCGCCGATGAAGGTGAAGACCATCATCAGCAGAATCGCCGTGGGCTCAGGCCAGCTTGAGCCAGTGCCGAGGACGTAGCGGGCGAAGACGCCCCAGGGAATGATCAGGGCAATGGCCAGGACCGACAGGCCCGCGACCCAGATGCAGGTCATGTAGATCCTGTCGTTGATGCGCAGCAATAGATTCTTCATCGGGTTTCACCGTAACCGGGCGCGCACGAGCGTCTACCAACGAACGTCGCGCCGGGCCTTTCAAGAGAGCGGGAGAGTTACTGGACGGCTTCGATGCGCTTGATCAGGTCGGCGTAGGGTGCGCCGTATTTCTCGCGGATCGAGGCAGTCGCTTCATAGAAAGGTTTCTTGTCGACGGTGATGAACTCGACGCCGGCAGCCTTGAGTTTTTCTTCGCTGCTGGCCGATTTGGCATCCCACAGGGTGCGCTCCTGCGCCTGCGCCGCCTTGGCGGTCTTCTTCACCAGCACCTGCTGCTCGGGGGTGAGTTTGTTCCAGGTGATTTTCGACATCACGATCGGCTCGGGCAGGATCAGGTGCCCGGTCAGGCTGTAGAACTTGGCGTTCTGGTAGTGATTGTGTTCGAGCAGGGTCGGCGGGTTGTTCTCCGCACCGTCGATCACACCGGTCTGCAGGGCACTGAAGATTTCACCGGTGTCCATGGCAATGCCGTTGCCGCCCATGGCGTTGATGGTTTCGATGAACATCGGGTTGCCTTGCACGCGAATCTTCATGCCCTTGAGATCCTCCAGGCTGCGCACCGGTTTTTTGGTGTAGATGTTGCGCGTGCCGCCATCCATCCAGGCGAGGGCGACGAGGTTGAATTCGGAGTTGGTGATCTTGTCGAGGATCTCGTCGCCGACTTCACCATCGATGACCTTGCGCATGTGCGCCTGGTCGCGGAACACGAACGGCATGTTGAACACGTTCACGTCCGGCACCACCGGGCCGACGATGCCGAGGCTGACCCGAGCCATCTGGATCGCGCCAACCTGGGCCTGCTCGACCACTTCTTTTTCCGAGCCGAGCACACCGCCTGCGAACATCTTGAAGGTCAGCTTGCCGTCGCTGTCGGCCACCAGTGTCTTGCCCAATTGCTCTTCAGCGACCACGGTGGGGTAGCCCGCGGGGTGGATGTCGGCAAACTTGATTTCCAGCGCATGGGCGGCGCTGCTGAGGGTGAAGGCCAGAGGGAGTGCTGCGGCGAGCAAGGTGCGTTTGAAGTCCATCGGGGGTGTCTCCAGTCTTGTTGTTTTTGTTATTCAGGGCACAGCGGTGTAGCGCCAACAATTGCATTCATTGCTTGAAGTGCGGCTCGGGCAATCCCTTGACGCTGGGATCCAGGGCGAACACGCCACCGGCCAGCGAATGCTCGTCGTGGTCGTCTCCCGGGCGAATCGAGGTCACGAACAAGGTGTCCAGGCGACTGCCACCGAAGGCGCACATGCTCGGTTTTTTCACCGGTACGGCAAGGGAGCGGTCCAGTCGACCGTCGGGGGTGAAGCGGTGGACCAACCCGGCATCGTTACCGCAGATCCAGTAACAACCCTCGGCATCGACCGCCGCGCCATCAGGGCGGCCGGCATATTGATTCATGTCGATGAACACGCGGCGGTTGGAAGGGGTGCCGCTGTCGATGTCGTAATCGAATGCCCAGACCTGCTGCACCAGCGGATGGGAGTCGGACAGGTACATCGTCCGGCCGTCCGGGCTGAAGGCCAGGCCGTTGGGCACGATCAGGCCGTTCAGTTGTGCCTGGAGCGGGCCTTGTTGCCCGGCGCCATAGCGATAGAGCGTGCCCACGGCGGCATTGGCGCCCATGTCCAGCACCATGCTCCCGGCCCAGAAGCGGCCCTGGCGGTCGCAGCGACCATCGTTGAGGCGCATGTCCGGGCGGGGGTGAGCGACGTGGGCCTGGGGGGTGCTGTCGAGGCTGCCGTCGGCATGTGCATGCAGATGGAAGAACCCGGTCTCCATGCCGGCGACCCAGCCACCATCGGGGTGACGGGCGATGCAGGCGAGCATTTGCGGGGCTTTCCAGGCGTGCACATGACCGGTTTTCGCGCTCCAGCATTGCAGGCCCCCGGCGGGAATATCGACCCAGTACAGGGCGTTTTCCTCGGGGACCCAGACCGGGCTTTCACCCACCGTATTGCGCGCATCGACAATCAGTTCGGCTTGCATGGCAACTCATTCCCTTGGCTGTTGGTGGTTGGGCTCGTGGCCGGGGCGATCAGTCGCCGAACGGGCCGGCCACGCAAAAGGCACCGCCCTGGTAGATCCGCGCCGGGTCATCGGCGGCCGGCAGCGGCTGGGCTTCGACTTTTTCACGGAACACTTCGGAGCTGTCCTGCGGGGCATACCCCAAGGCCGTGGCATAACGGTTGTCCCACCAGACGTCCTTGTTGTCGGAGGCGCCGTAGACCACGGTGTGTCCAACGTTGGGGGTGTAGAGCGCGCGTTCGAGCAATTGGGTGAGGTCACCGAAGCTAAGCCAGGTGCTCATCATCCGGCGGTTTTGCGGCTCGGGGAACGAAGAGCCGATGCGCACGCTGACGGTCTCGATGCCGTAGCGATCGAAGTAGAACGTAGCCATGTCTTCGCCGTAGGACTTGGACAAGCCGTAGTAGCTGTCCGGGCGGCGAGGGGAGTGGGCGTCGATGACTTCATCCTGCTTGTAGAAGCCGATGACGTGGTTGGAACTGGCGAAAATCACGCGCTTGATGCCGTGACGACGTGCCGCTTCATAGATGTGGAATACGCCGCATATGTTGGCGCCGAGGATTTCTTCGAACGAGCGCTCAACCGACACCCCGCCAAAATGCAGGATCGCATCCACGCCTTCGACCAACTGATGCACCGCGTGCTTGTCGGCGAGGTCGCACGGCACGACTTCTTCGCGATCATCGATGGCGGGGGCGATGTCGGCGATGTCGGACAGGCGAATGACGTTGGCGTACGGGCGCAGGCTCTCGCGCAGGACTTTGCCCAGGCCACCGGCAGCACCGGTCAGCAACAGGCGATTGAAGGGCGTTTGGGCGGTTGCAGTGGTCGTCATGGGAATTCCTGGACAAGCAGTTATTGTTATTGGGTCGTTGTAGGTTGTCGTACGACTATGCTCAAGTATCGGTAGGCTTTCCGGTTTTTGTCAACGCGACATTGGTGGAAATTGACGGAGGGTCACCCCGATCAATGCTCCCGTAAATCTCGATCCCACAGGGGCATGTGTTGATCCTTTGCTCTTACAACAACGAAATCGGGTAGCTGATGAAAATCCGGTTCTCATCGAACTCGTTGGTGCTGAAATCCTTGCGGATGCTCGCATTGCGCCATTTGACGTTGAGGTTTTTCAATGCGCCGCTCTGCACCGTGTAGGCCAGTTCCGATTCGCGGCCCCATTCCTTGCCGTCGGTGATGGTGCCGGTGTGCACGTTGTCACCGCTGATGTAGCGGTTCATCAGCGTCAGGCCGGGAATGCCCAGGGCCACGAAGTTGTAATCGTGACGCACCTGCCAGGACTTCTCCCTGGCGTTGTCGTAGCTGGAGTTGTAGCTGTCGTTGGCCAGGGTCCCGCCGCTGGTGCCGTTGACCCGCATCCACACGTCGTCGCCGCTGAGTTTTTGCAGGCCGACATAAAAGGTGTTGCCACCGTATTTGGCCGAGAGCAGGGCGAAGGCGGTCTTGTTGTCGAGGTCACCGGCCAGGGCGCTGCCGTCTTCCTTGCCGATGAAGTAGCCGAGGTTGGCGCCCAGGGTCCAGTCGCCGATTGGCTGACTGTGACTGAGGTTGAAGTACTGCTGCTGGTAGATGTCGCTGAGTTCGGCGTACCAGACGCCGACCTGGGTGCGTTTTTCGTTGAAGGCGTATTCACCGCCGCCGAAGTTGAAACGATCCGAGCTGAAGGCCGCCGACTTGCCGTTCATGAACATGTCTTCCATGCTCGCATCGTTGCGCGGGCTGTTCTGGCGGAACTGCCCGCCGTAGAGCGTCAGGCCGCTGATCTCGGTGGACGTCACCTGGCCACCGCGGAAGGTTTGCGGCAGCGAACGGCCGTCGTCGGAACGCAGGATCGGCAATACCGGCATCCATTCGCCGACCTTCAGTTCGGTTTTCGAGATCTTGCCTTTGAGTGCCACGCCCAGGCGCCCGAAGTTGTCGGCCGGGCGGCCGTCACCATGGACCGGCAGCAACTGCGTTCCCGTGGTGCCCTTGCCGCCGTCGAGCTTTTGCGAGTACAGCCCCAGCACATCCACACCGAAGCCCACCGGGCCCTGGGTATAGCCGGATTTGGCGTCGAGGATGAAGTTCTGTGTCCACTCCTCAGCCTTGCCCTGAGGGTAGGCCGGGTTGGTGTAGTTGCGATTGAAGTAGGCGTTGCGCAGGTTCAGCGTGGCTTTGGCGTCATCGGTGAAGCCTTCGGCCTGGCAGGTGAGGGGCAGGCTCAGGGCCAGGCTGGCGCAACCGTACAGGCTCAGTGTCTGCAAGCGGGTGATGGTTGGGCGTGGAGTACGGACGGACGAATCGAGGACGAGCTTGCTCACTTTGACGCTCCCTTGCTGCTTTTTTTGTTTTTATTTGTCATACGTCGTCGTACAACATTGGCGCAGATATTTGCGGGATTTTTGGGGGTTGTCAATCGGAAGTTATACGATGACTTGAGGTAATTCGTTCCCCCGGGGTTAAGGGGTTATATGGGTAGAGACCGCAGGCATGGTTTGAAGGTATGAAATGCGGTCAAGAGGTGCCCTGACCATGCGCCGGAATCGACGGTCCCCTGTCGCCGCGCCGTAGAGCGGTGCTAGTCTTGTTTAATGTTGTTGTCAGGGAGCCCTCATGGGCAATCACAAGATCGAGATTCGTCGCAGTAACGTCGAGAAAATTCTGCTGGGGGCCGAGAAGGTCTTCGCCGAAAAAGGCTTTGGTAGCACCGCCATGGCCGACATCGCCGCCGAGGTGCAACTGCCGCGCTCCAACCTGCATTACTACTTCAGCACCAAGACCGAACTGTACAGCGCCGTGCTGTTGGACCTGCTGGAAGTGTGGAAGCAGGACGCGCTGTGCTTCGAGATGTTCGACGACCCCCGCGTGGTGCTCAGCAGCTACATCCGCGCCAAGATGAACCACTCGCGCAGCCGGCCCTACGGTTCAAAGGTCTGGGCCAACGAAATCATCCACGGCGCGCCGACCCTGGGCGCGAAGCTGGACGCGAGCCTGTATGACTGGGCCAAGATGAAAGAAGCGAAGATCCGCCAGTGGGTGGACGACGGGCGCATCCTGCCGGTGGAGCCTTCAAGCCTGTTGTACATGATCTGGGCTTCGACACAGCACTATGCCGACTTTGATCATCAGGTGAATATTTTGAATGATCATCAACCGTTGTCCGATATGCAGTTCGAGCGGGCGGTGCGGCGATCCGACTTGCCCGCGAAGGAGTGAGTTCAGACGCCGCTGAACTCAAACCGCGACGTGATACGGATTCCTCGGATCATGATTCCAGTCCAGAAATGGCTTGCCGTTCTCCATCGGCACCATCTCGATACAGTCCTGCACCGGGCAGGTGATCTGGCACAGGTTGCAGCCCACGCACTCATCATCGATCACTTCATACTTGTGGGTACCGTCCGCCTGCTTGACGCTGGCGACCGCCTGGTGCGAGGTGTCTTCGCAGGCAATATGGCAGCGCCCACACCCAATACACGCCTCCTGATCGATCTTCGCGATCACCTGATAGTTGATATCCAGGTACTTCCAGTCGGTGGTATTGCCCACCGCACGCCCGGAAAACTCGGCGATGTTGGCGTAACCTTGACTGTCCATCCAGCGGGACAGGCCGTCCTTCATCTCCTCGACAATCCGGAAGCCATGCAGCATTGCCGCCGTGCACACTTGCACCGAGCCGCTGCCCAGCGCAATGAATTCGGCGGCATCGCGCCAGTTGCCAATGCCGCCAATGCCGCTGATCGGCAGGCCCTGGGTCTGCGGGTCGCGGGCGATTTCGGCGACCATGTTCAAGGCGATCGGCTTGACTGCCGAGCCACAATAGCCGCCATGGGTACTTTGGCTGCCGACAATGGGATTGGCGACCATGCGCTCCAGGTTGACGCTGGTGATCGAGTTGATCGTATTGATCAACGACACCGCATCCGCACCGCCACGATGCGCCGCGCGGGCAGCGACACGGATGTCGGTGATGTTCGGCGTGAGCTTGACGATCACCGGCAATGAGCAATAGGTCTTGCACCAGCGGGTGACCTGCTCGACGTATTCCGGGACTTGGCCAACCGCTGCGCCCATGCCGCGCTCAGGCATACCGTGAGGGCAACCGAAGTTCAGCTCGATGCCGTCGGCACCCGTGGCTTCCACCAGCGGCAGGATGTGTTTCCACGATTCTTCGACGCAAGGCACCATCAGCGACACGATAAGCGCGCGGTCCGGCCAGTCCTTCTTGACCTGGGTGATTTCCCGCAGGTTGATCTCCAGCGAGCGATCGGTGATCAGTTCGATATTGTTAAAACCCAGTACCTCCCGATTAGCCCCGAAGTGCGCCGAATAGCGCGAAGAAACGTTGACCGCCGCCGGGTCTTCCCCCAGGGTTTTCCAGACCACGCCACCCCAGCCAGCCTCGAAGGCGCGGACCACGTTGTAGGCCTTGTCGGTCGGCGGTGCAGAGGCCAGCCAGAACGGGTTGGGGGACTTGATGCCAGCGAAGACAATCGACAGATCGGCCATTTATGCAGCCTCCACATTGAGCATCAGTTGAGCGTTGATCGCCTCGGCGGCGCGCTTGCCGTGCTGTACTGCCTGAACGGTGAGATCCTGGTCGAGGCTGGTGCAGTCGCCGCCGGCATACACGCCAGGAATGCTGGTGCGCAGATGCTCGTCCACCTGGATGCGATCACCCTCGCGCTTGAGTTCCCGGGCCAGCGGATCGCTGAGTGCGCTGCTGTCGAAGGCCTGGCCGATGGCCTTGAATATCGCGTCGGCAGCCAGCTCAAAAGTTTCGCCAGTGGTTTGCAGGCGGCCTTCAACCAAGTGGGTGCGAGCGAATCGCATGCCGCGCACCTGGCCCTGGTCATTGAGCAAGACTTCCTCCGGTTGGGCCCAGGTCAACAGGCGTACCTGATTGGCCTTGGCAATCTCCTGTTCATGGTGGGTGGCCCCCATGTCCTCGACACCACGGCGATACACCAGGTTGACGTCGTGGGCGCCGAGCCGGGCCATCTGCACCGCCATGTCGATGGCGGTGTTGCCGGCGCCGAGCACGATGCAGTGGTCAGCCAGCGGCAGCTGGGTCAAGTCGTCGGCCTGGCGCAGCTCGCGGATATAGTCGGTGGCGGCTACCAGGCCGGGCGCGTCTTCATGCTGTAGGCCAAGCTGTTTGCTGGCCGCCAGGCCGAGGCCGAGGAACACCGCGTCGAATTGTTGATGCAGGTCGCTGAGGCTGAGGTTTTCCCCGAGCCTGTGCCCATGGCGGATTTCGATGCCACCGATTTCCAACAGGAAGTCCAGCTCCTTTTGTGCGTAATCGTCCACCAGTTTGTATTTCGCGATCCCGTATTCGTTCAGGCCACCGGCCTTTTCCCTGGCCTCGAAAATCACCACGTCATGGCCGTGCATCGCACTGCGGTGGGCGCAGGACAACCCGGCGGGGCCGGCCCCGACCACGGCGATGCGCTTGCCGGTGGCGGCCGCGCGGGAGAATGGATGCTGGCTGAAATGCGCGTTGTCCACGGCATAACGTTGCAACAGGCCGATCAAGACCGGCGCGCACTCATGGGCGTTGTTGCGCACGCAGGCTTGCTGACAAAGAATTTCTGTCGGACAGACCCGGGCGCAACTGCCACCGAGGATGTTGGCGGAGAGGATTTTCTGCGCCGCGCCCTGCACGTTGTCCTGGTGGATGTTACGGATGAACGAGGGAATATCGATTTCACTCGGGCAGGCATTCACGCAGGGTGCGTCGTAGCAATACAGGCAGCGCGAGGCCTCCAGATGGGCCTGGCGATCATTGAGTGGCGGCGCCAGATCGGTGAAATGGCCGGCGAGGGCGGCCGCATTCTCAACGGGATGCGGGAGGTGGGTCAGGGTCTTGATCACGGTATTTGGCCTCACGGTAATTGAGGTGCTGCCTCTGTTGGGCATTACTCAGTGCTACGCCATCCCCTGTAGGAGCTGCCGCAGGCTGCGATCTTTTGATCTTGATCTTGGAAGCAAAATCAAAAGATCGCAGCCTGCGGCAGCTCCTACAGGGTTCGCATTCCAGATGTGGGAGCGATTGAAGGCCTTGATTTCAGCGTTTGACCGCCACCGGCTGGTTCAACTCAGCCCGCTTGCTCAGCAAATCGAACACCGCCGGATAAGCCGGCCGCTCGATGTAGCGCCCGGCACCGCGCTCAGCCCGTAGATCGCCATCGGCCCAGACCACGCGCCCCTGGCTGATGGTGTGGCTCGGTACACCGCGCACGGTCTTGCCTTCGAAAATATTGAAGTCGACCTGCTGGTGATGGGTCTTGGCGGAAATTGTCCGCGTACCTTGCGGATCCCACAGCACCAGGTCGGCATCGGCACCGACGCGGATCGCGCCTTTGCGTGGGTAGAGGTTGAAGATTTTCGCGGTGTTGGTGGAGGTCAGCGCCACAAATTGCTGCATCGAAAAACGCCCGGTGTTCACGCCTTCATCCCACAACACCGCCATGCGGTCTTCGATGCCGGCGGTGCCGTTGGGGATCTTGCTGAAGTCGTCCTTGCCGGCGGCTTTTTGCTCCGCGCAGAAACAGCAGTGATCGGTGGCGGTGGTGTGCAGGTTACCTGCCTGCAAACCGTGCCAAAGGGCTTCTTGATGACCCCGCGGGCGGAACGGCGGGCTCATCACGTAGCCGGCGGCGGTTTGCCAGTCCGGGTGCCGGTAGACGCTGTCGTCCAGCAGCAGATGCCCGGCCAGCACTTCGCCGTAGACCGGTTGGCCCTTGGCGCGGGCGTAGGTGATTTCGTCCAGCGCCTCTTTGGTCGATACATGCACCAGGTACAACGGCGTGCCGAGGGTTTCGGCAATACGGATGGCACGGCTCGCGGCTTCGCCTTCCACCTGCGAGGGACGCGACAGTGGATGCGCCTCCGGCCCGGTCATGCCCTGGGCCATGAGTTTGCGTTGCAGGTGATACACCAGCTCACCGTTTTCCGCATGCACGGTCGGCACCGCGCCCAGTTCCAGGCAGCGCTCAAAACTCGCTACCAGGGTGTCGTCTGCCGCCATGATCGCGTTCTTATAGGCCATGAAATGCTTGAAACTGTTGATCCCGTGATGAATCACCAGCTCGGCCATTTCTTCGCGGACCTGTTCGCTCCACCAGGTGATGGCGACGTGGAAGCCGTAGTCGGACGCCGACTTCTCGGCCCAGCCACGCCACTGGTGGAAGGCCTCCATCAATGACTGCTGCGGATTGGGGATCACGAAGTCGATGATCGACGTGGTGCCACCGGCCAGACCCGCCGCCGTGCCACTGAAAAAGTCTTCGCTGGCCACGGTGCCCATGAAGGGCAGTTGCATGTGGGTGTGGGGGTCGATGCCGCCGGGCATCAGGTACTGACCACTGCCGTCGAGTATCTCGGCACCTGCTGGAACGTCGAGGTCTTCGCCGATGGCCTTGATTACGCCGTCTGCGCAATACACATCGGCGCGATAACTTTCATCATGGGTAATAACGGTAGCGCCACGGATCAACAGAGACATTCCGGGTTCCTCGCAGGCATGACCGACTGATGCCGGTTCTAGATGTTTTGTATGACGCCAGCGTTAACCGGACTATTCCTGTCAGCGCTGTCAGGATTAAAAGCTAGTCTGAGTTATGGGAATGAGCAAGAATATTTTTTATAAGCTTATTACTGTTTTAACCAACTGATAAATAACGATAAAACACTGTTTTCACCAAAATGGTGAGGTCGCTCACCATTTTGACGCACTTGACAGGATCTAAATATGGTCAAGATTTCTTATGTGAAATCAGCCGTTTGAGGATGGTCTATGGTTGATGCGCGACCGTGAGAAAAATATCGATGCACCAGATTGAGTCCTGACTGTTCGGACAACTTGGCGCAGATCGTTTCCAGTGGCGTGACAAGTCACCGAGGGTTACCTGGTTGATCCAGTAAAATTGATAAACATCAGTTGTTTACAGAGTGTTTATGGAACTGCCCGATGCGCAAGCGGGGCAACCGGCACGTTTATTGAAGCCGCCAGCCCCTGATGAGCAAAAATAATTCAAAGATCAGTGGAGCGGCCATGCAACAGATCAGATCGCAAGTGAACGAGCGCGACGGCTTGTTCGAGCTGGAAGCCGGTAGCGATGTCCTCGACAGTCCCCGTTACAACCACGACATAGCACCGACCAAGGTGCACGAACGAACCTGGAACAAATGGCACATCACGGCATTGTGGGTGGGCATGGCGATATGCGTGCCCACCTATACCCTGGGCGGAGTGCTAACGGCGTACTTCGGCCTGAGCGTCGGTGAAGCGCTGCTGGCGATTCTGTTCGCCAACATCATCGTATTGATCCCGCTGACGCTCAACGCGTTTCCCGGCACCAAATACGGCATCCCGTTTCCGGTGTTGCTGCGTTCGTCCTTCGGCATCTTCGGCTCCAACATCCCGTGTCTGATCCGCGCCCTGGTGGCGTGTGGCTGGTTCGGCATCCAGACGATGTTCGGTGGCCTGGCAATCCATCTGTTCCTGGGCTCGGTGTTCGAGGGCTGGAAATCCCTGGGCGGCACCGGCGAGGTCATCGGCTTCATGGTGTTCTGGGCGCTGAACCTGTGGGTGGTGATTCGCGGCGCCGAGTCGATCAAATGGCTGGAAACCCTCTCGGCACCACTGCTGGTACTGGTGGGGGTGGGGTTGTTGGTGTGGGCCATGCCCAATGTATCGATGTCCGAGCTGCTGGCGATCCCGGCCAAGCGTCCCGAAGGCGCGGGGGTGGCCAGTTACTTTGCGGCGGGGTTGACCGCGATGGTCGGGTTCTGGGCCACGTTGTCGCTGAACATACCTGACTTCAGCCGCTACGCGAAAAGCCAGAAAGACCAGATTGTCGGGCAGATCATTGGCCTGCCACTGACCATGTTCCTGTTTGCCTCCCTGGGCGTGGTGATGACCGCCGCCTCGGTGAAGCTGGTGGGTGTGACGGTGTCCGACCCGGTGACCCTGATCGGCCATATCCAGAGCCCGGTGTGGGTGGCGCTGGCCATGGCGCTGATCATCATCGCGACGCTGTCGACCAACACCGCAGCCAACATCGTGTCGCCCACCAACGATTTCCAGAACATCGCCCCCAAGGCGATCAACCGGACCAAGGCGGTGATGCTCACCGGGCTGGTCGGGCTGGCGCTGATGGCCCATGAACTGCTGAAAAAGCTCGGCCTGATCGTTTCCGACCTGAGCCTGGAAACGGTCTATTCCAACTGGCTGCTCGGCTACTCCAGCTTGCTGGGGCCGATTGCCGGGATCATGGTGGTGGACTATTTCCTGATCAAGAAACAGCAACTGGATTTGGCCGGGCTGTACCGCGACGACGTGTATCCGGCGTGGAACTGGAACGGTTTCATCGCCTTCGGGGTGCCGGTGGTGTTGACGCTGCTGTCGCTCGGCAGTGATGCCTTCAGCTGGTTCTACAGCTATGGCTGGTTTACCGGCTCGGCCCTGGGGGGGTTGATTTATTACGGGCTATGCGCGATGCGCCCGAGCCCCGTGGTTGCCAAGTCAACCCTGTAATGATCGTTCCCGCGCTCTGCGTGGGAATGCAGCCCGGGACGCTCTGCGTCCCAAGCCTGGACGCAGAGCGTCCATGGATGAATTCCCACGCGGAGCGTGGGAACTATCAGATCCAAACAGCCTCAGGAGATCCCCATGAACGCAGCCGTAGACGTTCTGCAATCGACCCATCAGCACATCAACCGCGACCGTCTGTGGCAGTCGCTCATGGAACTGGCCAAGCTCGGCGCCACGGTCAAGGGCGGTGTCTGTCGCCTGGCCCTGACCGATCTCGACCGCCAGGCCCGCGATACGTTCGTGAGGTGGTGTGAGGAAGCCGGTTGCACCGTCAGTATCGACGCCGTCGGCAATATTTTCGCCCGTCGCCCGGGGCGCAACCCGGACCTGCCACCGGTGATGACCGGTAGTCACATCGACACCCAGCCCACGGGGGGCAAGTTCGATGGCTGTTTCGGCGTGCTCGCCGGCGTGGAAGTGCTGCGTACCCTCAATGACCTGGGCATCGAGACCGAAGCGCCGCTCGAAGTGGTGGTGTGGACCAACGAAGAAGGCTCGCGTTTCGCCCCATGCATGATGGGTTCCGGCGTATTCGCCGAGAAATTCACCCTGGAAGAGACCCTGGCCAAGGTTGACGCCGAGGGCGTGACGGTGGACGAAGCGCTCAACGCTATCGGCTATGCCGGGTCACGCGCGGTTAGCGGCCACGCGGTGGGCGCCTATTTCGAGGCGCACATCGAACAAGGTCCGATTCTCGAAGACGAACGCAAAACCATCGGCGTGGTCATGGGCGCCCTCGGACAGAAATGGTTCGACCTGAAACTGCGTGGCGTCGAGGCCCACGCCGGCCCAACGCCGATGCACCTGCGCAAGGACGCCCTGGTCGGCGCGGCAGTGATCGTCGGTGCGGTCAACCGCGCGGCCCTCGGTCATCAGCCCCATGCCTGTGGCACTGTCGGTTGCCTGCAAGCCTACCCCGGCTCGCGCAACGTCATTCCGGGCGAGGTGCGCATGACCCTGGACTTCCGTCACCTGGAGCCGTCGCGACTGGACTCGATGATCGCTGAAGTGCGCGAAGTCATCGAGACCACCTGCGAAGAACATGGCCTGACCTATGAACTGACACCCACCGCCGACTTCCCGCCGCTGTACTTCGACAAGGGCTGCGTCGAAGCGGTACGTTACGCGGCGCAAGGGCTGGGCCTGTCGCACATGGACATCGTCAGCGGCGCCGGACACGACGCGATCTTCCTTGCCGAGCTGGGTCCGGCCGGGATGATCTTCGTGCCGTGCGAAGGCGGCATCAGCCACAACGAAATCGAAAATGCCGCCCCGGATGACCTGGCGGCCGGGTGTGCGGTGCTGTTGCGGGCGATGCTGGCGGCTTCGGCGGCGGTGGCAAAGGCAGCTCCGGCTGCCTGAAATGCAATAGATCGCAGCCTGCGGCAGTCCCTGCAGGCTGCGATTGTTTGATCTTCAAACGGTTGCCGTATTTTCAAGCTTTTCACTGACCACAAGATCCACCCGATGAATCGGTTTCCCGCGATTCCTGAGCATCCCGCCCTGGCGCTGGTTCATCACCGCCGTCATTTCGGCGAGTATTGCCAGCGCCACGCTCTGCGGCGCATCGCCACCCAGGTCGAGGCCCATCGGGTAGTGCAGTGCAGACGTGCTCGTGCCAATTTGCGCCAGCAGGCGTTCGGTGCGCTCTCTGGGACCGAGTTGGCCGATGTAGGCGGGCGCGGCTTGCAGCGCCAGCCCGAGCCAATGGCGGTCCTGGCGGTAGCTGTGGGTCATTACCGCGACGGCGGCGCCATCGATCAGCGGGGCCAGGTCGAACGGGTTGTCGAGGCTGGCGAGGATAACGGCGTCGGCTTGCGGGAAGCGTTCGGCGCGGGCGAAGTGGCTGCGACTGTCTACGACGCTGACGTGCCAGTCCAGTAGCTTGGCCATGCGCACCAGCGGCTGTGCGTCGTGGCCGGCGCCGATAATCACCAGGCGAGGCGGCGGGGCGATGTACTCGAAAAATACTTCGACTTCACCACGGGCGTTGCTGTAGAGGCGTATCGAGGACTTCTTCTGCATCAGGGTCTTGTGCAGACCACGGCGCATAGCACTGTTCAGTTGCAGGTTGCGCAGGCTGCCTTCGGTATTCGACAACAAACGGTCACCGACTCGGGCAGATGCATCGCGAGAACTTGCAATCACCGTGGCCATGGCGGCCGGTTGTTGACTGTCGCGCACACGTCGCAGCAATTCGATGGCCGGGGCAGGCGACTTTGCCGGAAGGCGTTCGAGCATGACGAATACCGTGCCGTTGCAACCCAGGCCAAAGGTCAGGGCGCTTTGCTCGTCGTCCTCGTCCTCAGTGGCGCCCGTGCTGTAGCGACGTACTACCGGTTCACCGGAATTGGTGAGCCACCAGGCTTTTTTCGCCAGGTCCTGCTCCAGGCAGCCGCCGCTGACGGTGCCAACGGTGCGGCCGTGTATGGGGATGAGCATCCGCGCACCGGGACGGCGGTAGGCCGAGCCTTCCACCTTGACCACGGTGGCGAGGATGGTTTCTTCGCCCTGGTGGGCGGCGGTGTCGATGGCTTGTAGAAGATCATTGAGGCCGGACATGGAATCAGTTCCTGAATACGAAGGAGACCCTGTAGGAGCTGCCGCAGGCTGCGATCTTTTGACTTTGCTTTAAGATCTAGATCAAAAGATCGCAGCCTGCGGCAGCTCCTACAGGAATGCGGGGTGGTGGATCAGTCGTCGATGTTCATCAACTGCCGCACCCCATCCCACGCCTCGGCCCGCATCCGCTGCACATCCAACCCCGGGATCACGCCGTTATCGACCACCACCCGACCACCGACCAGACTGTACTTCACTGCAATCGGCTCACCCGCCACCACCGGCGCGACGGCGCTGTCGTGGAAACCGAAGTACCGCGGATGGTCAAGACCGTAGACCACCAGGTCCGCCGCCTGGCCGATTTCCAGGGTGCCGACCGCCCCCAGCCCCAGCACCTGCGCGCCCCCGGACGTGCCCCAGTGAATGACATCTTCGACGGTGGTGGCCGAGGCGCCTTGCTGCGCCCGGTGAATCAGCCACGCGGTGTTCGCTTCGCCGACCATGCTGCCGGATTCGTTGGAGGCCACGCCATCCACCCCAAGGGAGATCGGCACCCCGGCCTCGAACATCTGCGGCACCGGCGCGACGCCGCTACCCAGGCGTGCATTGCTCACCGGGCAATGGGCAATGCCGGTGCCGGTTTGCGCGAGCATGCGGATTTCACCGGGCTGCATGTGCACCGCATGGGCGAACCACACGTCCGGGCCGAGCCACTCGTGTTCGGCGACGAACTCCACCGGCAGGCAGTTGTATTTTTCACGGCAGAAATTCACGTAGTTCTGCGTTTCAGACAAGTGCGTGTGCATTCGCAAACCGAGGCCGCGCGCGGTATGGGCCAGTTCACGCAGCAGTGTCGGCGGCAACGAAAAAGTCGGGGTGGTCGGCGCGACCACTACACGGCGCATGGCGTCCGGGGTGTCCTGGTGATAGCGGGATTTCAGTCGTTCGATGTCACCGACCATCTGGTCGAGGGTTTCCGGTTGCAGCGCGGTTTTCGAGAACCCCGGGTGGGCGCTGGCCGACTCCAGCGCGCCGCCCCGGCACAAAACGAAACGCAGGCCGAACTGATCGGCCATATCGAACAGCAGGTCACCGGTCTCGGTGGTGCCGTTGGCATGGTAGAGGTAATGGTGATCGGCGCAGGTCGTCACGCCCGACAGCAGCAGTTCGGCCATGCCCAGTTGTGCGGCGATCCGCGCCAGTTGCGGCGTGAAGCGGTTCAGACGCGGGTAAGGCACACTGGCCAGCCAGCCTTGCAGGTCCTGGTTCAATCCTTCGGGCACGGCCTTGAGCAGGTTCTGGAACAGGTGGTGGTGGGTGTTGATCCAGCCCGGATACACCACCGCGTGGCGCGCATCGATCAGCCGTTCGCCGGGTTGCACTTGAAGGCCTGCGGCCATTTCGGCGATGCGCCCGTTGACGACGCGGATGTCCACGGCGCCGGCCCGGGCGCGCGGGCCACGCAGGCCGGTCATTACTGCCTGCGGGTTCTTGATCAGGATGTTTTGCAGTTGAGTCATGGTCGGCTCCAGTCAGAGGCTGTGGGTGGCGGATTTGCTGGCGGCGGCGTCAGGCACGCTGACGCCGTTGAGGGTGGCGTTGAGCAACACCGACACCAGGCAGGCGATCACCACGCTGCTGTGCAGGAAAGGCTGCGACCACTCGGGCAATTGCTTGAACAGGGCCGGGGCCAGCACCGGCACGAGGGCGGCGGCGAGGGTGAAGCCGACGATCAGCACGTTGTAGCGATTACGCTCGTAGTCGACCTTGGCCAGGGTCTGGATCCCTGCTGCCGCGACCACGCCGAACATGGCGATCCCGGCACCGCCCAGCGCCGCAGTCGGCATCGAGGCGATGATCGCCCCGGCCTTGGGCACCAGCGCCACCGAGCACATCAGCAGGCCGCTGATGGCGACCACCCAGCGACTGCGCACACCGGTGAGGATCACCAGCCCGACGTTTTCCATGAAGGCAATGAATGGGAACGCCGCGAACATCCCGGCGATGGTGCTCGCCAGGCCGTTGGCGCGCAGGCCGTTGATCACCTGTTTTTCTTCCACCGGTTTATCGACGATGTCGCCGATGGCCACGAACAGCCCCATCGATTCGACCATCTGCACGATCATCACTACCACCATGGTGGCGATGGGGATCAGGCTGAAGGTCGGCAGGCCGAAGTAAAACGGGTAGGGCACGGTGAGCCACGGCGACTCCTGCACGCTGTGAAAACTGCCCATGCCCAGCCCGTAGGCCAGCGCCGCGCCCACCAGCATGCCCACCAGTACCGCCATGTTGCGCAGCATCGGGCTGCCGTAGCGGTTGACCAGCAGGATGCTGAGCAACACCACCGCCGCGACGGCCAGGTACGCCGGCGCCCCGAAGTCGGTGGCATGCCGCCCGCCACCAACCCACTCATAGGCGATCGGAAACAGCTGCAGGCCGATTACGGTGACGATGCAACCGGTGACCACCGGTGGAAAAAAGCGCCGTAGTCGACCCACGAACGGTGCGATCAGCATGGTGAAAATCCCCGCGCCGATCACCGCTCCGCAGACCCCGGTGAACCCGACATCCGGGTTGGTGCCGATGGCGATCACCGGCCCGACGCTGCTGAACGCCACGCCCTGGAGAATGGGCAGGCGCACGCCGAATTTCCAGAAACCGACGGTTTGCAGCAGGGTGGCGATGCCCGAGCAGAACAGCGTGGTGCTGATCAGCACCACCGTGTCGGCCTGGGACATTTTCAGGGCGCTGGCGACAATCAACGGCACGGCGATGGCGCCGATGTACGAGACGGCCATGTGTTGCAGGCCGAGGGTGAGCATTTGCCGCACCGGCAGAACCCGGTCGACGGGGTGGATGGTGGGTGTTGCGGGGGTATTGGCTGACGACATGGGGAATCACCTCTAGCTGTTGTTATTCGGTACAGAGGGGTATTCGTTCTGATGTCCGTTCAACGGCACCTAATTCCTTGTAGGAGCTGGCTTGCCAGCGATAGCGGATTGTCAGTCGACAAATCGGGTGACTGTTAAGCCGTCATCGCTGGCAAGCCAGCTCCTACAGGGTTTGGGTCGTTCTGAAAAATGGGCACCAGTCATTCATGTGCCCGGAACCGCCATCCACCGGCTCCGATGCCTTTTTTCAGCCTGCCAGGCAGGCGGCAAAGCCCTGGTTCAGGGCCGCGCGGTCCAGGTCGCGGCCGATGAACACAATCTTGCTGGAGCGCGGTTCGGCGCCCCATGCGGTGGAGGCACGGAACTCGACGAGGCTGTGCACCCCTTGCAGCACGTAGCGTTGGTCCTGATCAGCCACCGCCAGTACGCCCTTCATGCGATACAGGTTGTCGGCCTGCTCGTTGCGCAACTGTGTGATCCAGCGATGGAAGTCGCCCAGGTTGACCGCCCCGTCCACGGTGATGCCCACCGACGACACGCTCGGATCATGGTCATGGTCGAGATCGTCATGATCGTGGTGATGGTCATCGGCGTGGTCATCGTGCTCGGCACCGATTTCCATGAGTTTCTGCGTGGACTCGAAGGCGCCGATGCCAAGGATTTTCGACAGGTCGATTTCGGCGTAGCTGGAGGTCATCAGGTCCGCCGTAGCATTGAGGCCCCGAATCTTGCCGCTCAGGGATGCCACTTCATCCTCGCTGACCAGATCGACCTTGTTGATCACGATGCGGTCGGCACAGACGATCTGGTCCACGGCCTGGTTGTCCACACCATCGAGTTGCAGGTCTTCCAGGTGCTGGGCTATGTGCCTGGCATCGACCATCGTGACAATGGCGTCGAGTTCCACCTCATTGGCGATCGGGTCATTGATGAAAAAGCTCTGGGCCACCGGGTAGGGATCGGCCAGGCCGCTGGTCTCGATCAGGATGTGATCGAGGCGCACCGGGCGCGCTACCAGTTCACGGACGATGCGCACCAGGTCTTCGCGAACCTCGGCGGTGCAGCACACGCAGCCGTTGACCATCTCGTAGATTTCTTCGGTTTCGGAACTGAGCACCAGGTCGCCGTCGATGCCGACCTCACCGAACTCGTTCTCGATCACGGCGATCTTGCGGCCGTGGTTCTCCTTGAGGATGTAGTTGAGCAGGGTGGTTTTGCCGGCGCCGAGGAAGCCGGTGAGGATGGTCACCGGGATTTTGGTGTTGGGGGTTGGGGCGTTGAAGGGGGTGTTCATGTGAGGCTCCTTGAATAACTGAAGGGTCTGAGTGCTATCAACTGTGGGAGCGAGCCTGCTCGCGAATGCGGCGTGTCAATCAGCGAAGTTGGCGGCTGATTCACCCCTTTCGCGAGCAGGCTCGCTCCCACAGGGGGTTGTGGGTTCTCGCCAGCGCGTTGCCGTGCCGGCATCGAGGCCGAACAGGTCGAGGACGCGACCGAGGCTGTGGTCGACCATCTGTGCCAGGTCTTGCGGGCGGGCGTAGAAGGCCGGAACGGGCGGCGCGATGATTCCGCCCATCTCCGTGACAGCCGTCATGTTGCGCAGGTGGGCGAGGGTCAGCGGGGTTTCCCGGGCCATCAGTACCAGCGTGCGGCGTTCCTTGAGCGTGACGTCGGCGGCCCGCCCGATCAGCCCTGAAGAGGTGCCGGTGGCGATTTCCGCCAGGGTGCGCATGGAACAGGGCGCGACCACCATGCCCAGGCAGCGGAACGAACCGCTGGCGATACCGGCCGCTACGTCATCGGCGCGGTGGTAATGGCTGGCCAGCGCCGTGACGTCGGCCAGTTTGTAATCGGTTTCGTGGGCCATGGTCAGCAGCGCGGCGCGGCTGATGACCAGGTGGCTTTCAATGTCCAGTTCGGCGAGCAATTGCAGCAGGCGTACGCCGTAGATAAAACCCGACGCACCGCTGATGCCGACCACCATGCGCTGGCGGTTCATGATTGCAGGCCAGCGAGCAGTTGGCGGGCGCGGTCGACCGCATCCCGTTCAAGTTGCGCCTTGATCCCGTCGAAGCCTGAGCCGCGGGTAGCGTCCAGGCCCATTCGCGAGGTAGTGCCGTTGACGGACGATGACGGGTCCAGCGGGCTGCCAGGCAAGCCATCGATGACGAAGATGTCCTGGTGCGGCTGGAAGTGCGTGGCCAGCGCCCACAGCACTTGACTGTCGTCGCTGATATCGATGTCGCTGTCCACCGCGATCACGGTCTTCAGGTACGGGTCCCAGCCGAGCAGGGCCAGCATGATCTGTCGCGCTTCGCCGTCGCGGCTTTGCTCCAGCGCGACGTAGCAATGAAAATGGGTGCCCGAATTCGGGTAGTGCACGGCGGTGACGGCGGGGAAGCGTGCCTTGAGCTTTTCGCTCATCTCCGCTTCCCGGGGCAGTCGCGCCAGGGTCAGGTGTTCGGCGTAGCGACCGCCGACCACGTCCACCAGCCAGGCGTCCTTGCGCCGCATCAGGGTATCGACCCGCAGTACATTGTTGGTCGAGCGATCCGAGGAGTAGCCGCTGAATTCACCGAACGGACCTTCTTCGGCATAGGCCGTTGGATCGATCGCGCCTTCGAGGACAAACTCCGCGCAGGCCGGGACGCCGATCCCGTAGCGCGGGGTCTTCACCAGCTCCAGCGGCGCGCCGAACAATCCGCCCGCCACGGCGCGCTCATCGCTGCCGAACGGCAAGCGTGCGGCCGCCGCGAGCATGAACAAAGGGTGCGCGCCGACCACCATGGCCACGCGCAATTCTTCGCCACGCTCGCGGGCGGTTTGCAGCATGCGCCACAGGTGACCCCGTGAGTGCAGGCTGGTGGCGAGGGTTTGCCGGGCGTGGCGCATCGAGCGGTGGTAGCTCATGTTGGCGATGCCGCTGACCGGGTCCTCGGCAATGATGATCGCGTTGGTGATGTAGGGGCCGCGATCACTGGCGAAATGCTTGAGCATCGGCAACAGCGCCAGGTCCACGGCTTCGCCTTCGTAGATCTCGTCCAGCACCGGGCCGCTTTCCACGTAGCGCGGGGCGATGGGGTTGTTGGCGCGTTGCTGGAACGTCTCGTGCAGTTGCGCCGGGGCAACGCCGAACATTCGTGCGATACGGGTACGGGAGGCAAACAGGTTGGTGGCCACTGGCACGCCGAAGGTGCCGACTTTTTCGCAGATCAGCAGCGGGTCGTGGCCCTGGTTGGCCAGGGCATCGACCAGGGCGGTGACGTCCTGGTCGGCTGAAAGGGATTGCCGGACCGTCAGCACATCGTCCGGGTATTGCCGGCGATAGGCGTCTAGAAAAACATGAAAATCCTGGGTATCGCCGAGCGTCGAGAGGGTCATGGTTTCACCTCGTGAAAAAGGGACAGCGAGGTCCCTGTGGGAGCGAGCCTGCTCGCGAAGAGGCCGTGTCAGGCGACATCCGTACCGCCTGACACTCCGCTTTCGCGAGCAGGCTCGCTCCCACATGGGGTACTACGGGTACGTCGTGGTCAGGCGAATGTCCGCCTCGGCCAGGTCCTTGGGTGGCGGCGTCGGTTCGATGCCGCACAACCGGGCGATGTTGTTGCCCAGGTAATCCTCAAGGTGGTCCTCGTCGATGCCCAGGCCTTGTGGTGCGGGCGAGCACAGCACCTCAAGCTCGCGCAGCCACATGCCCGGCTCGTTCGGCGGCGAGTCGGTGCCGAACACGATCTTGTTGCGTGGCAGGTCCTTGGCGAACTCGACAATCCGTGACTGGAAGCACCAGCCCGATTCGCAGAACACGTTCGGCGTGTCCATGGCCATCCAGAACGCTTCGAACGAGTAGTTGCCGCCGGTCTGGATACCGAAGTGGCCGATGATGAAATTGACCATCGGGAACTCACGGATGATCGGGTAGAACATGGTTGGAATGGTGTACGGGCCGTCGCCCGTGTGGATCAGCACCACGATGTTGTACTTGGCACACACCTTCATTGCCGGACGCAGCCAGTCCAGCGCCCGGTCGGGGCGATAACCGTGCATGTTGGCGTGCAGCTTGAGCATCTTGAAACCGTATTCCTTGATGTGGAACTCCAGCTCCGCCGCACCGTTTTCCGGCCCCCAGCGCGGGTTGAAGTTGAAATTGCCGATGAAACGGTCGGGGTATTTCACGCACAGTTCGGCGACGTAGGACATGTAGTCCCGCACACCCTCACGGCCACGGCGGTTGCCGTCGCGGTAACCGGTGTTGCCCGGCGGTGGCTGGATGAAACCCATGTCGATGCGGCGCGGCTTGCCGTTGATCATGTACGGGCCGTCCATCAGCTTGAGCATGCGCTCGCCGGTGAAGGGTTCGCCGGTGTGGCGCCAGGCCTCGTCGACCAGGTTGGTGGGGTGCAGATGGGTATCGATGATCATCGGTTCAGCTCCTGGCCAGTTGCGTGGTGACGGGACGCTTGAGTTGCGCCTCTGCTTCGGAAACGGAACGGGGTGGCGGCGTGGGTTCGAGGCCGATCATCCGTGCGGTGTTGTTGCCCAGGTACTCTTCAAGGGTGTCTTCGTCGAGGTTCAGGCCTTGCGGCGGTTCATGGCACAGCACTTCCAGCAGGCGCAGCCACATGCCCGGTTCGTTCGGCGGCGTATCGGTACCGAAGAGAATCTTGTGGGTGGGCAAGACCTTGGCGAACTCGACGATCCGCGATTGCAGGCACCAACCCGATTCGCAGTAGACGTTGGGCAACTCCATCGCCCATTGCATCGGTTCGAACACGTAGACGCCGCCGGTCTGCACGCCGAAGTGAGCCATGATGAAATCGACGTTGGGAAACTCCTTGATCATCGGCACCCATTCCGACGGGATGCTGTACGGCCCATCGCCGGTGTGCAGCTTGACCGGGATGCCCAGTTCGGCGCACTTCTCGAAGGCCGGGCGCACCCAGTCCAGGGCGCGGTCAGGACGGTAGGCGTGCATGTTGGCCTGCATCTGGACCATCTTGAAGCCGTGTTCCTTGACGTAGCGCTCGATGGCCTCGACGCCGTTTTCCACGCCGCAGCGCGGGTTGTAGACGAAGCAACCGATGAAGCGATCCGGGTAGGCCTGGACCATTTTCAGCGTGTAGGCCATGTAGGCGTCGATGGATTCGCGCCCGCTGAGTTCACCGTCGGTCCAGGTGTAGATGGTGTTGCCCTGCGGGGGCTGGATGAAGGCTTTGTCGATGCGGCGAGGTTTGCCGTTGACCATGTACGGGCCATCCATCATCTGCAGCAGACGCTCGCCGGTGAACGGGTCACCGTCATGCCTCCAGGCGAGGTCCACCAGATCGGTGGGATAGCAACTGATATCGATGATCATTGAAGTCGATCTCCTGATAGCGGGGAAAGGAACCCTTGCGGTTCGCTAGCAGCCACGTCCGGGCAATCGGCCATTTCTATGCGCAAAGACTCACGCATTCCCTCGCCTGGTCGCATCCGGCTCGGGACGCTGGCTGCTTGGGGAGGAGTATTGGAAGGGGGGGAGAGGTTCGTACAATATTAATTGGGTAGGGGTTTGATATGCGTTCGATATGGAGCATGAGTGGTGGGCTTTTCCGGCCTCTTCGCGAGCAGGCTCGCTCCCACCTTCAACTGCATTCCAATGCAGTCAACTGTGGGAGCGAGCCTGCTCGCGAAGGCGTCAGTGTTGTGTACGCAAAGCCAACTGCTTGACCGCCTCGACCACCGGCGCCACTCGCTCGGCCTGGCCCGGCGGCCACACCGCATACAGGTTGTAATGCGCCGCAATCTGCGCCTCGTTCAACATCACCAGCCGACCGCTACGCAACGCATCTGCCGCCAGCAAACCGCGCACCAGTCCCGCGCCAACACCGGCCTCGGCCGCCGCAATCAGATTGGCCGCGTTATCGAACACCACCCTTGCCGCAGGCTCGACGGGAGGCATTCCCGCCGCATCCAGCCAAGGAATCCACGACCGTCGCGTATACCCCAGCAACGGCAGTTCGAGGATCTGCGCCGGGCTCAGCGGTAACTGCAAACCGTGCCGCTCAAGCAATCGGGGCGACGCCACCGCCATCACCCGATCCCCGCAAATCTGCGTCATCTCGCAGTCGTCCCAATCGCCATAGCCGTAGCGCAGGGCCAGGTCCACGCGTTCAAACGTGCTGCGGTCCGAGCGCGGCATCGACAACAACACCACCTCATGCTCGGGCAACAGGTCCAACAACTGTGGCAAGCGCGGATTGAGCCAGCTCTGGGCCAGTTCGCTGTCTACGTCGATCGTCAGCCTCTGCGCCACACTGCGGTTCTTCACCGAAGACAGCGCCCGGTCGATTTGCGCCAGGCCGTCCGACAACACGCTGGCAAACAACTGCCCGGCGTCGGTCAGGTTGCTGCCACCCCCTTCGCGCACGAACAGCGGCTGACCGATGAAGTCTTCCAGGGCACGGATCTGCTGGCTGATGGCGCTGTGGGTCAGGTCCAGTTTGCGCGCGGCGCTGGAGAAACTGCCGCTGCGGGCGGCCTGGATGAAGGCACTCATGGACTGCACCGACGGGTATCGCTTGTACATGCTGTTAGTCCTACTTACACAGGATGGCAGAAATCGTCGCTGGCCCGATTTTCACCAGGCTTCCAATAATCGAGCATCAGGCCTGCACAAAGACGGGCCGCTCTCTTGGAGCCTGACAATGATCGAATTCACGGTAAACGGCGAACGACGCGAGCTGGTAGAGACGTCCCCCTCCATGCCCTTGTTATGGGTGCTGCGCGACCATTTGAAACTCACCGGCACCAAGTTCGGTTGCGGCATGGGCCTGTGCGGCGCCTGCACTGTGCATCTGGACGGTGTCGCGGTGCGGTCCTGCCAATTGCCGGTGGCCGCCGTGGCGGGGCATCGGATCACCACCATCGAAGGCCTGTCGCCCACTGGGCAGCATCCGCTGCAACTGGCCTGGGTTGCCGAAGATGTGCCGCAATGCGGTTACTGTCAATCCGGTCAGATCATGTCCGCCGCCGCGTTGCTCAGCACCGGTGCAGAAGTGAGCGACGACTCGATCCGCAATGCCATGTCCGGCAACCTGTGCCGCTGCGGCACCTACGGGCGGATCAACAAGGCGATCAAACGCGCGGCCAACGCGCCGAAGGAGGCGTGATGTCGATTTCACGGATGGATCTCTCGCGACGTACGTTTCTCAAGCAAACCGCGACCGCTGCCAGCGGCCTGGCCATCGCGTTTTACCTGCCCTGCGGCCTGTCTGCGACAGACCCCAAGGCCCCGACGCCGGCCAGTGACTTCGAACCCAATGCCTGGGTGCGCATCCTGCCCGACGGCACGGTGAAACTGGTGGTGCACAAGCACGATTCCGGCACCGGCACGCACACCGCGCTGGCCGCGTGCGTAGCCGAGGAGCTGGACGTCAACCCGATGTCTGTGCAGGTGATCTCGCCGGAAAATCCGTTCTTCGAAACCTACATTCACCCGATCTGGAAGGTCTTCTCCACCGGCGGCAGTACCAGCGTGTCGCTGGAGTACGAGCGCCTGCGCATGGCCGGGGCGACGGCGCGCACGTTGTTGCTCACCGCCGCCTCCAGGCAGTGGAAAGTCAGCGCCGACACCTGTACCACCGAGGAGGGGCGCGTCGTGCATGCGGCGACCCAGCGCAGCCTTGGTTACGGTGAACTGGCCGTGGTTGCCGCGCATCTGCCGGCACCGACCAAGGTCACGCTCAAGGACCCGGCGCAGTTCAAGTACATCGGCAAGCTGCGGCACAAGCGCGACGCCCAGGCCAAGGTCTGCGGGCGCTTCACCTACAGTATCGACGTGGTGCTGCCGGACATGCTGGTGGCGGTGATTCAGCGCGCGCCCGTGGTCGGGGCGAGCGTCGTATCGGTGGACAGCACGGCGGCGCTGCAGGTGCCGGGCGTGCGCAAGGTGATCAAGGTGCCGGGCCGTCCCGACGTACTCGGCGGTAACGTCGAGGGCGTGGCGGTGTTGGCGGACCATTACTGGGCCGCGCATCAGGGCCGCGCGTTGCTCGAGGTGCAATGGAGCGACTCACCGCTGGCCGGTTTCGACAGCGATGAGCTGCACAAGGCCCAGGCAGCTGCGCTGGCAGACGAGGGCGCACAACGGGTCCGTGCAATGGCTGCCGGGGACGTGAGCGGACAATGGCCGAACGCGGCGAAACTGTTCGAAGCCGAGTACCGCATGCCCTACAAGGTGCAGAATCCGCTCGAGCCGATTTGCATCACCGCACAGGTCAAGGATAACGCCATCACCTATTGGGGCGGCGTGCAGGTGCCTTCCTCGGCCCTGGAAGCGGCGAAAACGGTGTGCAAGATCGTCCAGGACAAGGTCACCATCCATGAGTTGGTGTCCGGCGGCAGTTTCGGCGCGCGCGAAGCCAAGTACTGGTTGTTCGAAGTGGCGTACCTGGCGCAGCAAACCAGGGTGCCGGTAAAACTGATGAACAGCCGTGAAGACGAAATGCGTTCATTGTTCATGCACCCGGCCACGCTCCATCGGGCCAAGGGTGCGCTGGACGCCCAGGGACACTTGACGGCGTTGCAGCTGGAGGCCGTGTCACCCGCCTCGCCAGAGCAGTGGGAACCGGGCTACTTCGAACGTCCCGATAAAATGGACTACAGCACCACCGAGGCCATCACCGCGTGGGATTTCGCCTATCGCCCGGCAAACCTCGACCTTGCATGGGTCAGGCACGAAACCCGGGTGCCCAGCGGCTGGTATCGCTCGGTGAGCTTCATCCCCAACGTGTTCGCCGTGGAGAGCTTCATGGATGAGCTGGCCCATGGCGCAGGGCAAGACCCGTTGGCCATGCGCCTGGCCAACATGCAGGATCGGCCACGGCACGTTGCGGTGCTCAAAAGCGCTGCCGAGCGCGCCGGTTGGGGCCAGCCCCTGCCTGAAGGGACGGCGTTGGGGATCGCCACCAACCAGGGCTACAGCAGTTTCATCGCGGTGGTTGCACGGGTGTCGAAACAGGATGGCGTAGTCAAGGTCGAGAAGCTCACCTGCGTTGTCGATTGCGGTCTGGCCGTTTCGCCCGGCGGCGTCGAAGAACAGATCTACGGCGGCCTGATGTGGGGCCTGGGGCACGCGTTGTTCGATCGCCTGGACATCAGGCAAGGCAGGGTGGTGCAGAGCAACTTCCACGATTACCGGGTAACGCGCATGTCGGACATGCCGGAGCTGGACATCCTGCTGGTCGAAGGTGATCCGGGCAAGCCCGGTGGTGTAGGCGAGCTGGGCAGCCCATCGGTGGCCCCGGCCATCGCCAATGCCCTGTTCAGCCTGACCGGCGTGCGCCAGCGTTCGACCCCCTTGAACCTGGGGTAGTTGTCATGGACTTGCGTCTGTTGCGCTACTTCATGGCGCTGGCCGAAGAGCTGCATTTCGGCAGGGCCGCCACCCGCTTGCACATATGCCAGCCTCCGCTGAGCCAGCAGATTAGGCTGCTGGAGGAGGAACTCGGGACGCCGCTGTTCGAGCGCAGTCATCACCGGGTCGAGCTGACCGCCGCCGGGCAAATGCTCAAGGAGCAGGCACCGCTGGTATTCGAACAGCTCAACCGTGCGCTCGACCTGACACGGCAAACCGGTCGCGGCCAGTTGGGCGAGCTGGAAATCGGCATGATCAGTTCGGTAATGGTCGGTGTGCTGCCTCGGGCCTTGCACCTGTTTCGCGAACGTTATCCGCAGGTGAGCTGGCGCCTGCATGAGATGACGCCGGCGGCGCAGGTCAAGGCGCTCAAGGAAAAACGCATCGACGCCTGCGTGTTTCGGGTCGGCTATGACGATCCGCAGTTGCGCAATGAACTGCTGATCTACGAGCCGATCCGGGTGGTCATGCCGGTCGATCACCCGCTGGCCGCAAAACAGCTTCTGGCACCCGCGGACCTGGCGCCCGAGCCGTTCGTGGCGCTGGAGCTCAAGCAATCGCGGTTTGCCGATTTTCTCTACCAGTGCTGTATCCAGGCCGGATTCACGCCGCAGATCCGCCAGCAAGTGATCGAGGTGCAAACCTTGCTCAGCCTGGTCCGCGCTGGTTTCGGCGTGGCCTTGTTGCCGGCCTCCATCGAACAGCTGGCGCCGGCAGGCCTGGTGTTCCGGCGCCTGACCCCGGCGTTGCCGGAGGTGCCGTTGTACGCTACCTACCGAGCGGACGACGATTCGCCGGTACTCAAGCTGTTTCTCGATACGTTGCGTGAGCTGGTCCTGCAAGACCGGCTTGCTTAACGCACAGCTTGTGGGAGCGGGCTTGCTCACGAAGGCGGTGGATCAGTCCCTGAATCTGTTGAATGACACACCGCCTTCGCGAGCAAGCCCGCTCCCACAGGTTCTTTGCACTATCCGAAAAACAGGCGGTCGGAGACTTCACAGAGTCACCCAACTTGTGGAGTCGCAATGAGCCAGGACGTCCTGACCACCGAAACCAATCGCCGCCAGTTGCAGCAGATCATCGCAGGGCTGACCGACGGGGTTATTCTGCTCGACCCCGATCAGTGCATTCTCTGGGCCAATGACGCCGCGCTGGCGATGCACGGCGTCGAGCGCATCGGCGATCTGGGGGCCAATGCCAAGGAATATGCCAAGCGCTTCGCATTGCGGTATCGCAATAACCATCCGGTCCCGGCGCACAGCTATCCGATCAACCGCGTGGCTCGCGGCGAGACCTTCAGCGATGTGCTGGTAGAGGTGACGCCAGCGGCGGATGAAGAGACCATGTGGGTCCATCGCGTGCGCAGCCTGGTGCTGGCCGACAACCGTGGCGAGCCGGAATCGCTGGTATTGATCATGGACGATGTCACCGACTGGGCGAGCGCCGAGCAACGTTTCGAAAAAACCTTTGCCGCCAACCCGGCGCCCGCGGTGATTTGCCGTCTCAGCGATTTGCGTTATATTAAGGTCAATCCGGGTTTCCTCGAGATGACCGGTTACGCCCGTGACCAGGTGATCGGCACGTCGACCTACGAGCTGGATGTGCTGGCACAGGCTGAAAACAGGGATCTGGCGAAACAATGCTTGCGCGACGGCACCACCATTCCCCAGATGCAGGCCGAACTGCAGTTGCCCGCAGGCGGTACCAAGCAGGTGATCGTCGCCGGGCAGCCCCTTGAGCTGCATGACGAAGCCTGCATGCTGTTTTCCTTCGTCGACATGGAGCCCCGGCGCAAGGTCGAAGTGGCCCTGCGCCAGAGCGAGGAGCGGTTTGCCAAGGCCTTTCGCCTGACGCCGGTGCCAACCTTGGTGTGCAGCGCCAGCGACCAGGTGGTGATGGATGTCAATGATGCGTTCCTCGATACCCTCGCGTACTCCAGCGAAGAGGTGTCCGGTAAAACCATCGCCGAGATCGAGGTTTTCCATGACAAAGGGGCACGCACGCGGTTCTTTACCACCCTGGAGAAAACCGCAAGCCTGGACCGCGTTGACGTGCGTGTGCGCAGGAAAGACAACGAACTGATCGATTGCGCCGTTTCCGCCGACACCGTGAACATCCAGGGTAGCCCTTGCTACCTGTTGGTGTTGATGGACATCACCGAGCGCAAACGCACCGAGCTGGAATTGGTGGCGGCCATTGAAGAGGTGATGAAAGATGCCTCCTGGTTCAGTCGCACGCTGATCGAAAAACTCGCCAACGTGAAGAACGTCAACGCACCGCAGTTGCCCAGCGTGTCGTTTACCGACCTGACAGCTCGGGAGCGCGACGTGCTGGAACTGATCTGTGCAGGCCTGGCGGACAAGGAAATCGCTGCGCGCCTGAAACTGGCGACGAATACCGTGCGCAACCACGTTGCGACCGTGTATTCCAAGTTAGACGTGCACAGCCGCAGCGAGGCGATTGTCTGGGCGCGCGAACGCGGACTGTTTTCCAGTGCATGGCGTCCAAAGACTCAAGGGTAAGGTGCAAATGCACTAATCGAGGGGGTGCAAACTCAGGTTCTGGCAGGCAGCTGGCAAGCCTTAGGCTAGGAGCGGGCGAATGACGTTTACCGATCATTCATCCTCCCTGGGTCGTAAAAGGAACAGCCATGCTCGACGAATGCATTACCCACGCACTGGATGGCCGCGGTGGGCTGTCGCAATGATTTACATAGCGCAGCTGCGCACGCAGCTTGAACAGACCTTTTCGCCGCTGGCCTGTGAGTGCAATATTACTGGCGATCATACCTTGACTATCAAGCTCTATCACCCGGTGTCGGGACAAGTCGATCTGGTCGTCAGCGGATTGAACGTAACGATGCTGCAGACACCCGAATCGGTGGCGGCGCTTATCGAAGAATTGAGGTATGAACTGGAATGCAACAGCCTGCAGCGCCCGGATCCGGTAGTGTAGGAATTGCCAGGTTTGTCATGCCCGGACGAGTGAATACGCGATAAGAAAGTACAAAAGTGATTTTTCTGCAGCCGCACCGTGAACTTTCCAGCGGTGTTCTGTTGTCACACAAACGTGTACATCCTTTTTCGCGGGTCAGCCTATGAAAAGTCTTGGGAAACGCGTTTTTGCTCCTGTTGCATTGTGTGCCGTGATTATCGGTGGCTGCTCCAGTCCGCCGCCACCTCCACCTGCTGCACCACCACCGCCGCCTGAAACGACCTGCCAGACCTCGGATAGTACCCAGGTAATGGGCGATATGCGGGCGGAAGGGGAGGTAAAACGCGAAACAACCGTGACGCGGTGCGTCACCCAGTAAAAACGTAAGCCCCCTGTAGGAGCGAGCATGCTCGCGATGGTCGTTAACGATAACGCTGGGAACCTGACACCCCGTGTCGTTCTCAGGTCCATCGCGAGCATGCTCGCTCCTACATAGGGGTGTATCAGATCAGGACAGGAACCCACCGTCGACGTTCAGCGAAACGCCCGTGGTGTAGCTCGATGCGTCGCTCGCCAGGTACAGCACGGCGCCGGCCATCTCGCTTGGGTCTGCCACGCGCTTGAGCGGGATCTGCTGCAGCGCAGTGTTCAAGATCGCCTCGTTTTTCACCAGCGCCGACGCAAACTTGGTATCCGTCAGGCCCGGCAGCAGGGCGTTGCAGCGGATGCCAAACTGCGCGCATTCCTTGGCAAACACCTTGGTCATGTTGATCACTGCTGCCTTGGTCACCGAGTAGATACCCTGGAAGATCCCGGGAGAGACGCCGTTGATCGATGCGACGTTGATGATGCTGCCGCCGCCGTTTTCGCGCATCAGTTTGCCGGCTTCCACTGACATGAAGAAGTAACCGCGGATATTGACGTCGACGGTCTTCTGGAAGGCGCTGAGGTCGGTGTCCAGCACGTTGCAGAATTGCGGATTGGTCGCGGCGTTGTTGACCAGGATGTCCAGGCGCCCGAACTGTTCCTTGATGCCGGCGAAGACCTGGCTGATCTGTTCCATCTCGCCGATGTGGCAGGCGATGGCGGTGGCTTTGCCCCCGGCGGCGATGATCGCGTCCGCCACGTGCTGGCAGCCCTCGAGTTTACGGCTCGAGACGATCACGTGGGCGCCTTGCTGGGCCAGCAGTTTGGCGATGGCTTCACCGATGCCGCGGCTGGCGCCGGAGACGAATGCGATCTTGCCGTCGAGGTCGAACAACTGAGTCTTGGACATGATTTTTCCTTTTTATGGAGCCGAAATCGCCTTCTGTAAGAGCCCGGCTTGCCGGCGAAGGCGTACCTGAGGCCGCCTTCGCCGGCAAGCCGGGCTCCTACAAGTGGGAGTGGTATCAGAGGCTGGATTTGTGGATGACCTGCAAGCTCATCTGCTCCAGGAGTTTGTTCATGTGAATGAACTGCGCGAAGCGTTTGTCCTGGGTCTGGCCATGGTAGAAGCGGTAGTAGATCTGCTGCACGATACCGGCCAGGCGGAACAGGCCGTAGGTGTAGTAGAAGTCGAAATTGTCGATTTCGATGCCTGAACGCTGGGCGTAATAGTCGACGAATTCGCGACGGGTCAGCATGCCCGGTGCGTGGCTGGGCTGACGGCGCATCAACTGTACCGGCGCCGGATCACCGGCTTCGATCCAGTAGGCGAGGGTGTTGCCCAGGTCCATCAATGGGTCGCCCAGGGTGGTCAGTTCCCAGTCGAGCACGCCGATAATCTGCATCGGGTTGTTCGGGTCGAGGATGACGTTGTCGAAGCGGTAGTCGTTGTGCACGATGCTGGAGGTCGGATGATCGGCCGGCATCTTGTCGTTGAGCCAGGCTTTCACGGCTTCCCACTGCGGCGCATCGGGGGTCAGGGCTTTCTCGTAACGATCGCTCCAGCCTTTGATCTGCCGCGCCACGTAGCCTTCGGGCTTGCCGAGGTCGCCCAGGCCGTAGGCGTTGTAGTCGACACGGTGCAGTTCGACGAACTTGTCGATGAAGCTCTTGCACAGTACTTCGGTCCTTGCCGAGTCCAGCCCCAGTTCCGGCGGCAGTTCGGAGCGCAGGATGATGCCGTTGACTCGCTCCATCACATAGAACTCGGCGCCGATCACCGCTTCGTCAGTACAGTGCACGTAGGCCTTCGGGCAATACGGAAAACCGTCGCGCAGTTGATTGAGGATGCGGAATTCGCGCCCCATGTCATGGGCGGACTTGGCTTTGTGACCGAACGGCGGGCGACGCAGGACGAACTCCTGTTCGGGGTACTCCAGCAAGTAGGTGAGGTTGGACGCACCGCCCGGGAACTGGCTGATCCGTGGCAGGCCGCTCAATCCCGGAATGTGGGCCTTGAGATAGGGATCGATCAGGCTGGCATCGAGTTCTTCGCCGGCGCGGGTGCGGGTGGATTGGTCAGTAAGCGTCATGCTTATCCCTTCTGCTTATTCTGGAGGCCTGAAACTATTGGCTAATCTAATGCGCGCACCCGGCACCCACAACCTCGAACAGCCCTTATAGGTGAGCGTGTTGCCGGGCAATCATTGCTTTTGATACACCCGTTTGAATTGCCTTACTGGACGGCTTGTGTAACCACACCCTTGGGCAATTCGATGGGGGTCAGCACGGGCTGGCCGGAAAAATACGCCACGAGGTTGCGCCCCACCAGTTCCACGGTGCCTTGGGTGGCCTCGGGGGAAAGCCCGGCCACATGCGGGCTGAGGATGACGTTCGCCAGGGCCTTGAGGGCATCCGGCACCTTGGGCTCGGCATCGAAGACATCCAGCGCAGCACCGGCGATCCGCCGCTGCTCAAGCGCGGTAATCAGGTCGGCTGTGACCACTACGCTGGCGCGGGCGATGTTGACGAAAAATCCGTTGGGCCCCAGGGCCTCGAGCACCTGCCGATTGATCAGGTGCTTGGTGCCCAGTCCTCCCGGGGTGGCGGCGATCAAAAAGTCCGAGGCACGGGCCAGTTCGGTGGGTGTCGAGCAGAACTTGTAGGGCACATCGCTGCGGTGCTGGCGGTTGTGGTAACTCACCGTCATGTCGAAGCCCGCGGCGGCACGTTTGGCGATGGCCATGCCGACCGCGCCGAGGCCGAGAATGCCCAGGCGCTTGCCGGCCAGGGAAGGGCGCATGATTTTTGGCCATTCACCCCGACGTACCGCGGCATCGCAGCGGGGGATATCGCGCACCAGCGACAGCAGCAATGACATGGCATGGTCTGCCACCGAAGAGGCGTTGACCCCGGCGCCATTGGTGACGGTGATGCCCCGGTCGGCGGCGGCTTGCAGGTCGACTTGTTCGTATCCCGCGCCAATCACGCAGATGATCTTGAGGTTGGGCAGGGCGGCGATTTCATCGGCGTATAGACCGAGAGGGCCCCGGGTCAGGACGGCGTCGATCTGGCCGCTGTGTCGGGTGACGGCCTCGGCGCGCTCGGCAGGCGTGGGCGCCAGGATCAGGTGAAAGCCCTGATGTTCGAGGATGGGCAAGTAATCATTGATGGTTTCAACCAGTACCAGAACGGTTGCAGGCATGCTTTGCTCCTGTGGGCAGCGGGCAGTCGGGCGCGAACGTCGGTCGAGAGTGCTGGTTGCGAACCTTTTTGGCAATCTCACTGGCGTCGCTCCTCAGTGTAGGAGCTGGCGAAGCCTGCGATCTTTTTAAGGCAGCGAATATTTTTGATGACGCCGAATATTCAGTCCGGGGCAGGGGACTCTGTCAGAAAATTCTGGGCCGCCTCGAGGATTTCCTCCGACAGGGCGTCACCCCGGGTGGCCCGCGCCAGTGTCAGCGCGCCGACCATCAGTGAATACTGCACCAGCGCTTGCTGCCGCTTTTCGGCGGCATCGTCCGAATCCATCAGTTCGCCCAGGGCATCGAGCAGTCGGTTCAGGCCGGCCATGAACGGCTCGCGCAGGCTGCTGTCGGCGTGCTCGTGGCACATGTCGCCGGCAAAGGCCACCACCGGGCAGCTTTCACCGGGGTTATCGCGGCTGTAGACCGACAGGTAAGGCTTGATCAGTGCCTGGCGCGCCGCCGCCTTGTCGTCGCCCTGGGTGATTCGTTCGCGCCATCGCGTACCCACTTCTTTGAATGCCCGCTCGCTGGCCTCCCTGGCCAGCGCTTCCTTGGACTGGAAGTGACCATAGAAGCCGCCATGGGTCAGCCCCGCCGCCGCCATCACGTCGACGACGCTGATCCCGTGCAGGCCGCGTTCGCGAAACAACCGTGTGGCGGCATCGACGATGATTTCACGGTTGAGGTCGGCTTGTTTGCGGGAAACGCGGGGCATGGGCGGCTCACAGGTCAATAAGTTGGCGATCAGAGTGCGTATTGGGCAATGCCATTGCCGAACGACCAGTTCTCTTTCTTCACTTCCACCAGATTAATGAAAACATCGTCCAAGCGCACGGCCAGTTGCGTATTGAGGCTTTCGACGATGGTTTTGTAGAGCAGCTTTTTCTGCTCCAGGGTTCGGCCTTCGCTCAGGGTGATCTGGATGACCACCAGGTTGTCGGTGCGCTGGATGCCCAGGTACTGGGGATCGAAGATGAAATGCTGGTCGTCGTGCTCGGCAAGAATCTGGAAGTTATCGTTTTCCGGCACGCCAATCGCACTGCGCAAGGCAGCGTAGATCAGTTGTCCGACACGTTTGGCGTAGGTGGGGTCCTGCTGTTTCTTGAGGTCGACGCGAACCAGGGGCATGGGGTGACTCCAGAGGGTTGACAGGTTCTTTAAAAATACATGATGAATAACCTTTATCAAGCGCGCATCGTCGTCTGCCATTGATTGCGAGTCCTTGCAGGGGGGCAAAGGTGCAACCTGGTACCACCGTTCCTCACCTAAGTCTTTGCTTCTGTTCACTAATCCTCCAGAATCGCGCCCCTGTTTCGGCCAGGCGCTGCCTGTCGGGTATTCCGACGCGTCCTGGCCGGGTGGCAAGTGACCGGAATGTGGAGATCCCACCGGATGAATGATCAGGCCAATAGCGTTAACGAACGCTTTGTAGCAGCGACACCCGCAACTCTTACGAGCTGGAATCGCCAGGACACCACCTGGATGCTGGGCTTGTTTGGTACGGCGATTGGCGCGGGAACCCTGTTTTTACCGATCAATGCGGGCCTGGGCGGATTCTGGCCGCTTTTGGTCCTGGCATTGCTGGCGTTTCCGATGACGTTCTACGCACACCGAGGCCTGACCCGCTTTGTGCTGTCTGGCCGCGAAGGCGCGGACATCACCGAAGTGGTGGAAGAGCATTTCGGGCTCAAGGCCGGTGCGTTGATCACCTTGCTGTACTTCTTCGCGATCTTCCCGATCCTGTTGATCTACAGCGTGGCCCTGACCAACACCGTGGGCAGCTTCCTCGAACATCAACTGCACATCATGCCGCCACCGCGTGCGGTCCTGTCGTTCGTGCTGATCCTCGGCCTGCTGGCCGTGGTGCGCTGCGGCGAGCAGGTGATCGTCAAGGCGATGAGCCTGATGGTCTACCCGTTCATCGTCGCGCTGCTGTTCCTGGCGGTGTTCCTGATTCCACACTGGAACGGCGGCATCCTGACCACGGCCAGCACGCTGCCTGAGCCATCGGCGTTGCTGCGCACCTTGTGGCTGGCGATTCCGGTAATGGTGTTCTCGTTCAACCATTCGCCGATCATCTCGGCATTCGCCGTGGACCAGAAGCGCCGATACGGCGAGCACGCCGAAGAGCGCAGCTCGCAGATCCTGTCCCGGGCCCACGCGTTGATGGTGGTGATGGTGCTGTTCTTCGTGTTCAGCTGCGTGTTGACCCTATCGCCGGCGCAACTGGCCGAGGCAAAGGCACAGAACCTGTCGATCCTGTCGTACCTGGCCAACCACTTCAGCAATCCGACCATTGCCTTCGCGGCACCGTTGATTGCCTTCGTGGCCATCTCCAAGTCGTTCCTGGGGCACTACATCGGCGCCAGCGAAGGCCTCAAGGGCCTGATCGTCAAGAGCGGCAAACGTCCAGCAGCCAAGACCCTGGACCGCATCGTCGCGGCGTTCATGCTGGTGGTGTGCTGGATCGTCGCCACGCTGAACCCGAGCATCCTCGGCATGATCGAAACCCTGGGCGGTCCGGTGATCGCGGCAATCCTGTTCCTGATGCCGATGTACGCCATCCGCAAGATACCGGCGATGGCACGTTATCGTGGCCAGGCGTCGAACGTGTTTGTAGTGGCAGTTGGGCTGGTGGCGATCTCGGCGTTGATCTATTCGCTGAGTGCCTGATTGCTGGTTTGATTGATCGTTCCCACGCTCTGCGTGGGAATGCAGCCCGGGACGCTCCGCGTCCCTTTCCAGAGCTGGAACGCGGAGCGTTCCTTGAGGCATTCCCACGCAGAGCGTGGGAACGATCGGTACAGGCATAAAAAAACGCCGCTCATCTCACGATGGGCGGCGTTTTTCATTGCTTTGAAACGTTAGGCTTGAACGACCGGGATGTTGGCGTTCGCAGCAGCTTCACGGAACTCGGCAATCTGGTCGAAGGACAGGTAGCGGTAGACATCGGCCGCCATGCTGTCGATCTTGCCAGCGTATTCCATGTACTCCTCGACGGTCGGCAGGCGACCCAGGATGGAAGCCACGGACGCCAGTTCAGCCGAAGCCAGGTAGACGTTCGCGCCGTCACCCAGACGGTTCGGGAAGTTACGGGTCGAAGTCGACACTACAGTCGAGTTCGGCTCTACACGTGCCTGGTTACCCATGCACAGCGAGCAGCCTGGCATTTCCATGCGCGCGCCAGCCTTGCCGTAGATGCCGTAGTAGCCTTCTTCGGTCAGCTGGTGAGCGTCCATCTTGGTCGGCGGCGACAGCCACAGACGGGTTGGCAGCTGACCCTTGACCTGTTCCAGCAACTTGCCGGCAGCGCGGAAGTGACCGATGTTGGTCATGCACGAACCGATGAACACTTCGTCGATCTTCTCGCCAGCAACGCTGGAGAGCAGGCGAGCGTCGTCCGGGTCGTTCGGCGCGCAGAGCACAGGCTCCTTGATGTCGGCCAGGTCGATCTCGATGATCTCGGCGTATTCAGCGTCTTTGTCCGCTTGCAGCAGCTCAGGGTTGGCCAGCCAGGCTTCCATCGCTTGAGCGCGACGTTCCAGAGTGCGTGCATCGCCGTAGCCTTCGCCGATCATCCAGCGCAGCAGGGTGATGTTGGACTGCAGGTATTCGGCAATCGACTCTTTGGACAGCTGGATGGTGCAACCGGCAGCCGAACGTTCGGCCGAGGCGTCAGACAGTTCGAACGCTTGCTCTACGGTCAGCTTAGGCAGGCCTTCGATCTCCAGGATGCGGCCGGAGAAGGCGTTCTTCTTGCCTTTCTTCTCTACGGTCAGCAGGCCTTTCTGGATCGCGTAGTAAGGAATGGCGTGAACCAGGTCACGCAGGGTGACGCCTGGCTGCAGTTCGCCTTTGAAGCGAACCAGGATCGACTCAGGCATGTCCAGCGGCATGACGCCGGTGGCCGCGGCGAATGCTACCAGGCCGGAACCGGCCGGGAACGAGATGCCGATCGGGAAACGGGTGTGCGAGTCACCACCGGTGCCGACGGTGTCTGGCAGCAGCATGCGGTTCAGCCACGAGTGGATGATGCCGTCGCCCGGACGCAGGGAAACGCCGCCGCGGGTCATGATGAAGTCAGGCAGGGTGTGGTGGGTGGTCACGTCGATCGGCTTGGGGTAAGCCGCGGTGTGGCAGAAGGACTGCATCACCAGGTCGGTCGAGAAGCCCAGGCACGCCAGGTCTTTCAGTTCGTCACGGGTCATTGGACCGGTGGTGTCCTGGGAACCCACGGTGGTCATCTTCGGTTCGCAGTAGGTGCCCGGGCGAACGCCGGTCACGCCGCAAGCCCTGCCGACCATTTTCTGCGCCAGGGTGAAGCCCTTGGTGCTTTCAGCTGGAGCTTCAGGCTTCTTGAACAGCGTCGAAGGTGGCAGACCCAGCTCGGTACGAGCTTTCTCGGTCAGGCCACGGCCGATGATCAGCGGGATACGGCCGCCGGCGCGCACTTCGTCCAACAGGACCGGGGTCTTCATTTCGAAGGTGGTCAGGACTTCGTCGGTGCCGTGCTTGCAGACTTTGCCAGCATGCGGGTACAGGTCGATCACGTCGCCCATGTGCATGTTGGATACGTCGAATTCGATTGGCAGTGCGCCAGCATCTTCCATGGTGTTGTAGAAGATCGGAGCGATCTTGCTGCCGAAGCAGAAACCGCCGGCACGCTTGTTCGGCACGTAGGGAACGTCGTCGCCGAAGAACCACAGTACCGAGTTGGTGGCCGATTTACGCGAAGAACCGGTACCGACCACGTCGCCAACGTAGGCGATCGGGAAGCCGGCGTTGCGCATTTCTTCGATCTGCTTCATCGGGCCGGTGACGCCTTGTGCGTCAGGCACGATGCCGTCGCGAGCCATTTTCAGCATGGCCAGGGCGTGCAGCGGGATGTCCGGGCGGGACCAGGCATCAGGTGCAGGGGACAGGTCGTCGGTGTTGGTCTCGCCAGTCACCTTGAACACACGCAGGCTGATCTTGTCGGCCAGCACAGGGCGTTTCACGAACCACTCGCCGTCAGCCCAGGACTGCAGCACGCCTTTGGCGTGTACGTTACCGTTCTTGGCTTTTTCAGCGACGTCGTGGAAGGCATCGAACATCAGCAGGGTGTGCTTGAGTTCTTCGGCCGCTACTGGTGCCAGCTCGGCGTCGTCCAGCAGGTTGACCAGGGTCACGATGTTGTAGCCACCCTGCATGGTGCCGAGCAGTTCAACAGCGCGCTTCTTGTCGATCAGGGGGGATTTGGCTTCGCCTTTGGCGATGGCGGACAGGAAGCCGGCCTTGACATAGGCTGCTTCGTCCACTCCAGGCGGAACGCGATTGGTGATCAGGTCAACGAGAAATGCTTCTTCGCCAGCCGGGGGGTTCTTCAGCAGCTCAACCAGGCCTGCAGTTTGTTCGGCGTTAAGCGGCTGGGGAACGATACCCAGTGCTGCACGCTCTTCGATATGTTTGCGGTAGGCTTCAAGCACAGTTATTACCCTCATCAGTGGTCCCAAATGGGTGTCCGGGACGCTCATCCCGAAATTGCCGTACTCATGCGCTGCGTGGCGTTGTGAGCCACTTAGCCAGAATTACCGACAATTCCTTACAGAAGCTGCTTTCAAAGTTTTACGCCTGCAGAACGGGAGCTGATGAGGGTTGGCGTTGGGCTTTTCCCCGCTGGAAAAACCCCTCGCCAACACCGCTCTGAAGGAACGACTGTGCTCGTGACGCTTTGAAAACAGCTTCTAACGGACATTGGCGCCTAAAAAGGCAGGCTGATTCTACGGCAAAAAAAAATTAAAGGTAAGTTGGCACCTGAAACTTTGAGGGGTGATCAATGTTAGACAAAGGGCTAACATGCCGTCCTGTTTTGCTTTTTCGCGTTTTGCCTACCTATGCCCAATCAGACCATCAAGACCCCCTGCGTCGGCCTTTGCTCCACTGTTTACGGTGATTTGGTGTGCCGTGGCTGCAAGCGTTTCCACCACGAAGTGATTCACTGGAACGGCTACAACGAGGAAGAAAAGCGCGCAGTATGGCTGCGTCTCGAGCAGTTGTTGTCCCAGGTGATGGCCGCCAAGGTGGAGATTTTCGATCCGGCGTTGCTGCGAACGCAGCTGGAACAGCGCAAGATCCGCTTTGTGCCGCATCAGTCCCAGTATTGCTGGGCCTACCAGTTGATCGCCCGGGGCGCGCGGGTCATCAACAACCTGCAAGCCTACGGGATGGTGTTGTTGCCGGAGTTTCGCGACTGGAACCTGCCGGAACTGCGCGACGCCATCGATCGGGAATTTTTCCTGCTGTCCGAGGCGCATTACCAGCGGTACATCGCGCCGGGGTTCCTCAAGGACGCGTTTGGCGGCTAGACCCTGAAAGCTTCGCGAGCAAGCCCGCTCCCACATTCAACCGCGTTCCTCCAGTTGATATGCGGTTGAGTGTGGGAGCGGGCTTGCTCGCGAAGACGGCCTGACAGGCGCTACGAATCTCAATGCTTGACCGCCAACTCCTCCAGGTGATCCTCGACTTCCTGGGGCTTGAGCACCAGCACATCGCTCTCTACCGCATCGAGCACCACTTCCGCCGTATTGCCGATCAACGTCCCCGATAAACCACTGCGCGCCACGGTGCCGATCACTGTCACGGCCGCCTGCAGCTTGTGCACCATGAACGGAATCAACACATCCGCCGGGCCCTCGGCAATGTGCAGGTGTTCGTTGTCGATGTCGAACTCGGCCTGGAACGCCTTGCATTGTTCGCGATAGCGCGCCTCGATGGTCTCGCTCAGCTGCAACGTTGGGTCGGCTGCCGACAGCATGGGCGAAGGATGAGCACTGATCACATGCAGATGCGCCTTGGCCAGGCTGGCGATGTCGTAGCCGTAATCGATGATGGTGTTGTGCAGATGACGGTGTTCACTTTCCATATTGCCAACGTCGACAGCCGCCAGGATCACCTTGTCCTTCCACGAACCGGCGGTTTTCACCAGCAGCACCGGGGTAGGGCAGTGGCGCAGCAGTTTCCAGTCCACTGGGGTCAGCAGGGCCTTTTTCAGCGAGCTGTCAGGGAAATGCTGTTTGATGACCAGCCCGCAGCCCTCGGCCTGCTGCACGTCGACGATGGTTTCGTGCAGGCTTTCATTCCAGGCCTGTTCGGTCGTGACGCTGTACCCGTCTTGCAGCAGGGCAGCCTTGAGCACGCCCAGCATGGCGCTGTGATCGTGCTTGCGGTCACACACCAGCAAATGCAGGTGCGCCTGGGTTACACCGGCGATCAGTTTGGCTCGTTTGAGTGCCAGGCTTTCCGAATGCTCGGGGTCGATGACCACCAGGATGCTGCGAATGGCTTGCATGATCGGGATCTCCTGAAAATGAAAAAGCATGGCGTTGCACAACTATAGTTGCTGTGCGGCAATCGGTGACTTGATGCATATCAACGGTGTGACTGGTGGTCTTCGGGCAGGCCGGTATAATCGGCGCCCTTCGTTTTATACCTTTTCTACCCTTTTTCCGTGAGCCCCATGATCCTTCCCGAAATTCACGAGTTCCTCGGCTGCCGCACCCCGGATGGCTGGGTTCAGGCCGCTTTGGCCGATCAGGACACCTTGCTGATCGACCACAAGAATTGCGAGTTCAAGGCGGCCAGCACGGCGCTTAGCCTGATTGCCAAGTACCACTCCCACGTCGACCTGATCAACATGATGTCGCGTCTGGCCCGGGAAGAGTTGGTGCACCATGAGCAGGTCATGCGCCTGATGAAAAAACGCAAGATCGGGTTGCGCCAACTGTCCGCCGGGCGCTACGCCTCGGGACTGCGCAAGGTGGTACGCAGTCACGAACCGGTCAAGCTGGTGGATACGCTCGTGGTCGGTGCGTTCATCGAGGCCCGCAGCTGCGAGCGTTTCGAGGCGTTGGTACCACACCTGGACGAGGAACTGGGCAAGTTCTACTTCGGCCTGCTCAAAAGCGAGGCCCGGCACTTCCAGGGCTACCTGAAACTGGCGTACCAGTACGGGGACGCCAAGGACATCGCCCAGGTGATAGACAAGGTGCGGGCCGCCGAGCAGGAACTGATCGAATCGCCGGATGTGGAGTTTCGCTTCCACAGTGGCGTGCCAGTGGCGGCGTAAAAATCAACAAATCGCGGGCTTAACGGCTCAAGCCCAGGCGCTCATGCCACTCGGCGATCGATTCTTCGGGATAACCCTCGAACTGTTTATCGCCAGGCTTCACCTCGACCTCCACCCAGGAGGCCTTGGAGTCCAGCAACAAATGTGTGTGCTGCGGCGCCAAGGGCAGCGGCGTGTCGATCGCCGAGGCGAATGGGTGGATCAATTCCGGCCATTCAGGGCTGAATAGCCACAAGCCCGAGCCGCACAGCGAGCAGAAATGCCGCTCGGCACTGCTGCGGTGGGCGCGCTGCTCGCCTTCGCCCTTGAGCAGCGCATGGTAGATCGCGATGTTCTTGCGCCCGCGCACCTTGAGGCTATGGGCGTCACCGGCAATATTGATCGCATAACCGCCACCGCCCTGGGTCTTGCGGCAGATCGAGCAGTAGCAGCGTTGATAGGGGTAGGGATGGGCGCTGGTCAGGCTGAACGACACCGCGCCGCAATGGCATGAGCCTTCGAGTTGCATGGGAATCTCCAGTGGCCGAATTGACTCGGTTCAGCCTAGAAGATATGCGGCGCGATTGCCGACGCCTTCGCGAGCAGGCTCGCTCCCACAATGATCCGCAAAGCCCACAAAACCTTTGTGGGAGCGAGCCTGCTCGCGAAGAACGATAACGCGGTCCCACTGGACGCCTACCTTCCACCGGGTCAGCATGGGCGCCTCGAAACCCGGACTCGACCCGATGCGCCGATTACCCTCCCTCGCAGCCCTCAGAACCTTCGAATGCGCCGCCCGTCACGCTCATTTTGGCCGGGCGGCGGCGGAGTTGTGCGTGACTGACAGCGCCGTCAGTCATCAGATCCGCCAGTTGGAAGAACAGCTCGGCGTTTCGCTGTTCGTGCGCGAAGGCCGGCAGATTCGTCCGACCGTGGCCGCCGGGCGCCTGATGCAAAGCTTGCAGCAGGCCTTTGAACTGATCGGTGATGCCTGCGATGAGCTTCGCGACCCTTCGTCCCTGGCGGTGTTGCGCCTGGCGGTCACTGCCGAGCTGGCGCAGAAGTGGCTGATGAGTCGCCTTTCGGATTTCTATGCGCGTTATCCGCACATCACCTTGCACCTCTACGAACAGCCGATCGATGCCACGGCGCCGGGAGAAGACATCGACCTGGCGATCACCTACGGCACGGGCCCGGTGGACAGCAGTGCGTATTTCGTCCGGCCATTGCCGGCGCTGCAGTTTTTTCCGGTGTGCAGTCCTGGCCTATTCAACCAGGGCACCCTGAAAACCCCCAGGGACCTGGCCCGCCATTGCTTGCTGCATGACGATCAGGATGGCAAGACCTGGACCGCCTGGCTCACCAGCCATGCCGGCGACCAGCGCCCCGAACGGCAACTGTACTTCGCCCATGCCGGATTGGCCCTGGAAGCCGCGGCCCAGGGGCAGGGCGTCGCCATGGGCGATAACCTGACGGCCCAGGAAGATTTGCTCAGCGGTCGCCTGGTCCGGCCATTCACCTCAAGCATAACGGCATTGGGGCAATACGCGCTGGTGTGCGAGCGGGTTCGCCTGGAGCGGCCTGCCGTGACGCAGATGCTCGAATGGTTCAACGATCAACTGATCGATTGATGAGTTGAATTCAAGTGTTCCGAAATAATCATCGTTGGCGAGGAGGGCGCTCGCGACCTTAGCCTGTGGTCATTCCAATCCCCGCTGATGAGGTTTGCCCATGGCACGTTTGCTCGACTCCACGCCCAAACTTGACGGTTTCCGGTTGCCCGGTGAATTCGAAACCAAGTCCGGCTGCTGGCTCGGTTGGCCTGAACGCACCGACGTCTGGCGCAATGGCGCCAAGCCTGCGCAGAAAGTCTGGGTGCAGATCGTCACCGCGATCTCCCAGAGCGAGCCGGTTACCGTCTGCGCTTCGGCCGCGCAATTCGCCACCGCTCGCCGCCAGTTGCCGCCGCAAGTACGTGTAGTGGAAATGACCTGCAACGACACCTGGTTCCGCGACAGCGGTCCGTGCTTCGTGGTCAACGACCAGAGCGGTGAAGTGCGCGGCGTGGATTTCGAGTTCAACGCCTACGGCGGCCTCGACGGCGGCTTGTACTACCCGTGGGACAAGGACGATCAGATCGCCAGCAAAATCCTCGAAATCGAACGCTTCGACCGCTATCGGGCACCGTTGATTGCAGAGCTGGGCGGTATCCAGAGCGACGGCCAGGGCAGCATTCTCACCACCGAGCAATGCCTGCTCAACCGTAACCGCAACCAGCATCTGGGCAAGGACGAAGTCACCAGGCGCTTGACCGATTACCTCGGCGCCGAGCAGGTCATCTGGCTGCCACGGGGCTGCAAGTTCGACGAAACCGACGGCCACGTCGACGATCTGGCGTGCTTCGTACGCCCGGGCGAGGTAGTGCTGCAATGGACCGACAATCGCGACGACCCGCAGTGGGAAATCTACCAGGAGGCCTACGACATCCTGCGCAGTACCCGCGACAGCCGTGGTCGCGAGCTGATCGTGCACAAGCTGCCACAACCGGATGTGCTGGAGTGGACAGCCGAAGAGGCCGAGGGCCTGGACCAACAGGACAGCACGCATGCTCGCCGGGCTGGCACGAAAATCTGCGCGTCCTATATCAATTACTACGCCGGTAACACCTCGATCGTTGTGCCGCTGTTTGGCGACCGCAATGATCAGGTGGCGTTGGCGACCCTGGCCGAACTGTTCCCGAGGCACAAGATCGTCGGCATCGAAAACTCCCGGGAAATTCTCCTCGGTGGCGGCAATGTCGCGTGCATCACCATGCCGCAGTACGCCGGTACTGCCTGCAACGAACAGGGAGTTTGATCATGGGCCTGCACAAACTGACCCAAGCGTTACTGCTGGTGCTTGCACCCCTGTGTGTGCAGGCCGCCGACACCGCCAAACCGGTGGTGAACCTGTACATCTGGGGCGAGTACCTGGCCCCGGACACCTTGACCAACTTCGAGAAGAAAACCGGTATCCATGTGGTCGTCGATCACTTCGATTCCCTGGAAACCGTCGAGACCAAATTGCTCACTGGTCGTAGCGGTTACGACCTGGTGCTGACGGCGGGGCAGCATCTGTCGCGAGCCATCCAGAGTGGTGCGATCCAGACCGTGGATAAACAGCAGATACCGCACTTTGCCGGCGTCGGCGAAGAGTTCCGTCAGCACATGGCCGTGTTCGATCCGGGTAACCGTTACGCCGGGATCTACGCCTGGGGAACCACTGGCGTGGGTTATCAGGAGGAGGCGGTCAAGCAGCGCCTGCCCGATGCACCGACGGACAGCTGGGCAATGCTGTTCGACCCGACGGTGGTTTCGAAATTCGCCGATTGCGGGGTCAGCCTGCTCAACGATCCGAACGAAGTGTTCGCGGCGGTCATGAAGTACCTGGGCCTGGACATCAACCGCCAGAACCTCGATGACCTGAAACTGGCCGAACAGCAGCTGGCGAAGATTCGCCCCTACATTCGCTACTTCGACAACGACCTGAACATCAGCGACCTGGCCAACGGCAATACCTGCGTGGCGATGTCGTGGAACGGGAACGTGGCCATTGCGGCGGGCCAGGCAAAAGCGGCAGGAAAGCCGTTTTCATTGAAGTACCGGATACCGAAAGAGGGCACGCTGATCTGGTTCGATGCCATGGTCATTCCCAAGGACGCGCCGCATCCCGAGGCGGGACTGGCATTGATGGACTACCTGATGACACCTGAAGTGATCGCGCCGATTACCGACACCATCCACTATGCCAATGCCATCACGGCGGCGGATAGCTTGATCGATCCGGCGATTCGCAATGATCCGGGGACTTATCCGCCGCAGGCGGTGCGAGCGTCGTTGTACAGCAAGAATGACAATGGCAAGGCGTTCAACCGCGCTTTGATTCGGGCGTTCAGCCGGTTGAAATCGGGGTTGTGATGGGCTTGGGCAGTCAAGCTCCAAGCAAACCTGTGGCGAGCTGGGCTGCGCAGCAGTCCCATTTTTTGGGGCCGCTTCGCAGCCCAGCGGGGATGAATCCCCTCGCCACAGTCCGTTTAACGGCTGGGCACCCGCCACAAATACCACGCTGCCACCGTCCGATACGGGCTCCAGGCCAACCCGATCTCGATCATCTGCTTGCGCGTCGGTTGCACCTGGAGCCCCTTGAGCCGTCGATAACCCTCGCGTACGCCAAAGTCATCGGCCGGCAAGATGTCCGGCCGCTCCAGGCTGTAGATCAATAGCATCTCGACCGTCCAGCGCCCCACGCCGCGCAGGGTCACCAGGCGTTCGATCAGTGCTTCATCGTCCATGGCCAGCGCCGTGGCGTAATCCGGCACCACGCCGTCCAGTGCAGCCTGAGCGATGCCTTGAATGGTTGCGATCTTGCTGGCGGAAAAGCCGCAACTGCGCAGTCGCTCAAAATCAGTCGCGACAATCTGCCCAGGCTGCGGAAACGCCACCGATGGGTACAGCGCCAGCAACCGGCCGATAATCGCATCCCCGGCCTTGGCGTGCAGTTGCTGGTAGGCGATCGCCCGCACCAGTGACTCATAGGGATCGCGGGCTGTGTGAGGTTGATGCAGGCACGGGCCGATGGCGTCGATGTGGCGACGCCAGTCGTCATCCAGGTTCGCCAGCCATTGGGTGGCCTGTTGGTAGGGGACAGGCATAGAGCATCCTTGGAGCGGCTGACGAACGCCGCCTGTGATCAAAAGGCCAGTTGCTCGGTAATCTGCACCGCCGCCTTTTCCAGCCTGAGCAGGAATGCCTTGCGCGGCTGTCCTCCAGCGTAGCCGGTCAGCGAGCCGTCGGCGCCGATCACCCGATGGCAGGGTACGACAATCGAGAGGCGGTTATGACCGTTGGCCAACCCCACGGCCCGACTGGCGCCGGGTTTGCCCAGGGTGGATGCGATCGCTCCGTAGGTGGTGGTCTGGCCGTAGGGGATGTGTGCCAGTTCGGCCCATACCTGGCGGGAAAATTCGCTGCCGGGCATGTGCAGGGCAACGCTGAATTCAGTCCGTTTTCCGGCGAAATATTCGCTCAGTTGGTCTTCGATTTGCTGCAAATGCCCGTTATGCCCTGGCGCCACGACGTAACCAAAGCGGTTTTGCAGCGCTTGCACTTCCCGGCTCAGGCTGGGCTGGTCGAGGAACTCCAGTAACACCAGTCCGCGACGTTCGGCCATGGCGATCATCGGCCCAAGCGGTGTGATCAGGCGCGTGAACAGCAACGGCTCACTGTTGACGGCGCGGCCCGGCGTGATGTGGAACGACTTCTGGAATGCATCGCGAAAACCGCTGAGGGATTCGTAACCGGAGTCGTACGCGGCGCTGTCGATGGAGTGGCCCTGCTTGATCCCGCCCAAGGCCATGCCAAGGCGTCGGGTGCGCAGCCAAGCATGAAAGGTCATGCCCAGATGCTGCTTGAACCAGCGACGCAGTTTCAGCGGCTCGATGCCTTGGGCGATTAACTGGGCATCGGTCCAGCGCTGCTCGGGATCGGCGTCCACTGACTTGAGCAACTGTTGGACCCAGTGCGGCGCTATCGCCGCGGCGTCCATGGGTTTGCAGCGCAGGCAAGCGCGGTAGCCCGCCGCCAGGCATTCATCGGCGTGGGCGAAGAACTCGACATTTTCAGGTTTCGGGCTGCGCGCGGTGCAGCCAGGACGGCAGAAAATACCGGTCGTCTTGACCGCGGTAAAAAACACCCCCTCGTAGGCGGTGTCTCGTTCGAGCATGGCGCGGACCATCTCGGCGTGGGGCGGCAGTAGCGTGTTTTGTAGGTTCATGGGTTGAGCTTAAGCGGCGGGGCAGAACCCCTCCACCGGAAAATCGACAGGGAATTGCCCGCGTTCACCGGCAGGTGCCCAAGGGCGCGCGATCCGCCAGTTCTTCCAGAAGATCTGCGGAGGGAGCGAAAAACAGGCCACCGGTGACTGCGGTGCTGAAATCCAGCAAGCGGTCGTAATTACCGGCGGGCTTGCCGACAAACATGTTCTCGAGCATCTGCTCCAGAGGTTCGGGCGAGCGCGCATAGCCGATGAAGTAGGTGCCGAATTCGCCAGCGCCTGGCCGGCCAAAGGGCATGTTGTCGCGCAGGATCTTTACTTCTTCGCCGTCCTTGGTAATGGTCGTCAAGGCACTGTGCGAATTGCTCGGCTTGACCGAATCGTCGAGTTCGATATCGGATAACTTCGTCCGCCCGATAATCCGCTCCTGCGCCTCGACGGATAACGCGTTCCAGGCATCCATCTTGTGCAGGTACTTCTGCACCAGTACATAGCTGCCTGCGCTGAAACACGGGTCTTCATCGCCCACCATCGCGAAGCTGTCAGCCTTGCGTCCAACGGGATTTTCGGTGCCATCGACAAAGCCGATGATGCTGCGCATGTCAAAATAGCGGAAGCCCTGGACTTCATCGACCACCGACACCGCATTGCCCAGCGCTGAGAGCAATTGCGTCGCCAGTTCAAAGCAGAGGTCCATCTGCTCAGCCCGAATGTGCAGCAACAGATCGCCAGGGCTGGAGATGGCGCGCCGTTCCTCGGGTCCGAATTCACGGAAGTTGTGCAGCGAGGCGGGACGCGGGTGGCCAAACAAGGTGTCCCATGCCGCGGAGCCAAAACCACAGATGCACGACAGGTTACCGGAGGGCACCCGTTTGCCTACCGAGCGTGTGAGGGCTGCGATGTCTGCGCACCAGCCCCGCACTTTGCTGGCGGCGTCACTGCCGGGAACCAGGGTTGCCACGATAAAAATCGCGCTGCGGGTAATGGGGCTGCAGATGGACTGTGCGTCCGGCGTTGATTGATCCATCGGCAGGTGTCCCCATGAGCGGTAGTTTGGTCAGGCCCGACGCGCCATCAGCAACACTGAAGCCGCCGCCGACAATAACCCTGCGCAGCAGCGATTGAACATCCGCTTGCCCGAAGGTTTGGCAAACCAGCGGCGCATGTGCAGGCCCATGTAAGCGTAGGCGCCGATAGCGATCCATTCCAGCATCAGGAACAACGCGCCCAACAGCGCAAATTGCGGTGCGATGGCGTGGGTCGAGTCGACGAATTGCGGCAGGAACGCGGTGAAGATCAAGATTGCCTTCGGGTTGCCGGCCGCCACCAGGAACTCTTGCCGAGCCAACGCCAGCATCCCCACCGGCGGGGCGCTCACCGCGGTTTCTGCGCCGGGGTGGGCACGCCACAATTGCCAGGCGAGATAAAACAGGTACGCGGCACCGAGAATCTTGATTGCGTAGAACAGCAATTCCGAGGTTTGCAGCACCACCGCCAGACCGGCCGAGGCGAGGGCGATCATGCCGGCGAAAGCGAGCAGGCGACCCATGCCCGCCAGGCAAGCGGTGCGGTAGCCGTAGCGGGTCGAATTGCTGACCGACAGCAGGTTGTTCGGGCCTGGCGCCATGTTCAGGGCGAAGCAGGCTGGAAGGAAGAGGGTAAGGGTGGTGAGGTCCATGTTCGGCTCCAGCAGCAGAAGCCGTATTTTTATCACAGCTGCCCAGGGACTTGACCCGTACAGTCAGGGACACAGGCAGCGTACCAGTGGCTAGCGCGCGAATTTTTTCGCCCCTGCCACACACAGGATCACCGCCACGGTCACGCCCAGCATGGACAGGCTGACGTGTTCATGCAGCAAGGTGGCGGCCAGTGCCAGGCCGAAAAAGGGTTGCAGCAATTGCAGTTGCCCGACGACGGCGATGCCCCCTTGCGCAAGCCCGCGATACCAGAACACGAAGCCTATCAGCATGCTGAACAGCGACACGTACCCCAGGCTGAACCAGGCCGGCGTACTGATGCTGGCGAACGAGCCAGGCAACCGCCACAAGGTCAATGCAGCCATGGCTGGCAACGCAAGTACCAGCGCCCAGGAAATCACCTGCCAGCCGCCGAGTGTGCGCGATAGCTTTGCACCTTCGGCATAACCCAGGCCGCAAGCCAGGATCGCCAACAACATCAGGATGTCGCCTAGGGGTGAGGCCGTCAGGCCCTGGGCTACGGCGAACCCGACCACCAGCAGGCTGCCCAGCACCGAGAAGACCCAGAACACTGGCCGGGGGCGTTCGCCTGCGCGCAAGACGCCGAACACCGCAGTTGCCAGCGGCAGCAGGCCGACAAATACGATGGAGTGTGCGGATGTGATGTACTGCAGCGCCAGCGCAGTCAGTAGCGGAAACCCCACCACCACGCCCAATGCCACGATGGTCAGGGGCACAAGCTGATGTCGGCCGGGGCGTTTTTCCCTGAACAGCAACAGCAGGCACAGCGCCAGAATTGCGGCGAGGGTAGCGCGGGCTACCGTGAGGAACAGCGGATCGAATTCGAGTACCGCCACCCGCGTCGCGGGCAGCGAGCCGCTGAAGATCACCACGCCAATCAGGCCGTTGATCCAGCCGCTGGCATTTTTTTGCAGCGTCGGGTTTTGCAGGTTAGAAGTCCGTTCCATGTGACTCACGCTCATTGTTTGATTGCACGAAACCATCCTATGGCTGACTATCGATACAATCAAAAAATTGTCATGGATACATTTGCACATGCCTCGATCCCGCTACAAAACGCTGGTTGACGCCTTTGCCGCTGACATCCGCTCGGGGCGTTTGCCTCCGGGTACACGCTTGCCGACCCACCGGCAATTGGCCACTGAGCACGGTTTGGCGTTGGTCACCGCGAGCCGGGTGTATGCCGAGCTTGAGAGCATGGGCCTGGTCAGTGGTGAAACCGGACGTGGGACTTTTGTCCGGGAGACTTCACTGCCGCCGGGCCAGGGCATTTCGCAATCGGTGGTCGCGGCGGGGATGATCGACCTCAACTTCAACTATCCGTCTTTGCCGGGTCAGGCTGACCTGTTGCGCAACGCCCTGCGTCAGCTCGCGTTGTCCGGTGACCTGGAGTCCCTCCTGCGTTACCAGCCTCACGCCGGGCGTCTGCATGAGCGGGCTGCGTTCGCCCGACATCTGGGCGAGCGTGGCCTGAACGTGCCAGCCGAACAGGTGCTCATCGTCAGTGGCGCCCAGCACGGCCTGGCAGTGGTACTGATGAGCCTGCTCAAGCCTGGCGATGTGATTGTTGCGGATGCCTTGACCTATCCGGGCTTCAAGACGCTGGCGGAAACACTGCATCTCGAAGTCCTGCCCATTCCCGTAACGGACAACGGACCTGATCTGCCGGCCCTGGATAAACTTTGCCGCACTCGATCGGTGCGAGCGGTGTATTCGATGCCGACCCTGCACAATCCGCTGGGTTGGGTAATGGACGCTGATCAGCGCCAGCATCTGGTGGCTATTGCACGCCGGTATGACCTGACGATCATTGAGGATGCGGCCTACGCTTTCCTGGCCGAAAACGCACCGCCACCGCTGGCGGAAATGGCACCGGAAAGAACCGTGTATGTCAGTGGCTTATCCAAGAATGTCGCCACCGGCTTGCGCGTTGGTATTGTCGCCGCGCCGGCGCAATGGGTTGCCGGGTTTGAGCGCACTATCATGGCGACCACCTGGAACACCCCCGGGGTGATGACCGCCATTGCCGCGGCCTGGCTAGAGGACGGCACTGTCAGCCGGCTCGAGGCGCAAAAACGCGCGGACGCACAGGCCCGCCAAGCCTTGGCTCTTGAGGTGCTGAGGGGGCTGCGGATCATCAGCCATCCGTCCTCGTACTTTATCTGGTTGCCCTTGGCCGAAGACGCCAGGGCCGATCAGATCGCCATGGCGCTGATGCGCGAGCAGGTGTCGGTGTCGCCCGCCGAACCCTTTGCGATTACCCAGCATGTTCCGCATGCGCTACGCCTGGCGCTGGGCTCGGTGGACATGGACGCGCTAAGCCAGGCATTGGTGACGGTGAAGAGGGTGGTCAGCTATTACTCATGACGGGCACATCCTTGGGCAGTTTTGTTCAATACGCGCACCATCAGGCTCTCTATCTTGACGCCTGGTTCAATTGACTGAGCAGGTGTGCGATGAGTTTGATCATGTCCATGGCGGCGTTTGCATTGGCCGCTTCAATAACGCCGGGGCCGGTGAATATCGTGGCGCTGGGTTCGGGCGCGCGCTTCGGTTTTCGCGCCAGTCAGCGGCATGTGGCCGGAGCGACGCTGGGGTTTGTGCTGCTGCTGGTCCTGATGGGGTTGGGTTTGCATGAGCTACTGCAATGGTGGCCGGCAATGACGCAAGTGGTGCAATGGGCCGGGGTAGCGTTCCTTCTGTACATGGCGTTCAGACTGGCCGCCGACAACGGCCAGCTGGAGGCCAAGGACAGTGGCCGCGCGCCATCGATGCTCTATGGCGCGGTCATGCAATGGCTCAACCCGAAAGCCTGGCTGGCCTGCGTGGCCGGCATGGGCGCGTTCGTCGCCGATGGCGAGGCCCACCTGGTGTGGCAGTTTGCTGCGGTGTACCTGGTGATTTGCTACGTGTCGGTCGGATGCTGGGCCTACGCCGGGACGTTCTTGCGTGGCTACCTGGACAACCCGACGGGCATGCGCGTGTTCAATCGGTTGATGGCGTTGTTGTTGGCGGTGAGTGCGGTGTACTTGGTGTTGCCAGAGATGCACTGACACGCCATTTTGTGGTGTGCAGGGTTACTCCGTGAGAGCTGCCCGACCCATTTCAAGGTGGTGCACAGAAACGTGACTTCAGGAAAGCTTCAGGCCCTGAGGGCCCCCGCTTCGGTATTTCGTGACAACGACTCATGATGAGCGAAATTTGCAATCATCAGCCAAGGGCTGTTTGGCATCCTGCGCCGGTCGAATTTTTTGTGGCGATTGTGGCGCGGTCGACCGTCGTCGTTCATGCGACCGGAGCCACTTCTCAATGCCTCGGGAAATGTCCAATCATAAAAGGAAAAATGAATGACGTTAATTACCCCGCGGCAAATCTCAGCAAGTATTTCGAACACCGGCGATAGGATTGAAAGTTCATCAGCGAGCCTCCCGCAACATTCTCAGCCAATAGACAGGCTCGCTGCACAGGTCATTAAAGCTTCAAATTCTTCAGTGCAGTTTTCAAAGGGATCTGCAAGTGGTGACGTCCATATCGGTATCATTTACCGGCCAGATAACTTTGGTGCTGGGCATGCTTTGTACGATAAACCTCCGGTCCGTACGATGAGTCAGTTGAATCCCATGATCGGTGAACCGATCACCTTGCCCAAGAGCCTTTCCAACATCAATTTTACTCGAAACAATAAAGAGGATGCGCAGAAAAGTAAGGAGGTCATTCAACGCCGACAGGAGGCTTTTCAACAGCCAGCGCATGAACACAATAGCGGACTAAGTGAAGTGCATGGGCTGTTCATCCCGGGCGCCCCATCGGCAGTGCATAGTCAGCAGGGGGAAGCCATTAACATACCGAGCCAAAATAGCAAACATAAATCGAAGCGCAACGAACTGGATAGTCGTGCGCAGTTCGAGCACCGAAGTATTGCAGAGGCGCGGTTGCATGGGAAACCGGTATTGGCTATCTGCGCCGGAGCGTGGCGTTTGGCCGAAGCATATGGGGGCTGCACAGAGACATTTGGTGGCAGCGAGCTTAAAAAACACTACAGCCCAGGTGCTGATACCATGAATGTGGGTCACGACGTCGACATAACGCTTTCGCATACAAACCTAAGCGGTACGATGCCGAAAAAAGACGAGCATGGATATAACGGGCAGCCTTCTGCTATGCGAGATGACAAATTGGGGTGGGTGAACACTACCCACTGGGCTAGCGTGAAGGCGAACGAGGATGGCACCTTGGCCAGCGCACTCGAGACTCCAACCCCAACCCCAGCGCCAGGTTTACGCGAACTGCAGAATCAATCAAAGTTGCCGACAACCCCAAGTGAATTGATTATAACTGCAACTTCGGAAGGTAAAGTCGAAGCATTCGAAACCCGCCATGGCGCGCCAGTAATGGGTGTGCAGTGGCATCCAGAGGCGTATCTTCCTGGAATGAGTGGTCGAGATCCGATTTCTCAAGAAGTGATGGGGCTTCAATCTCCGAAAGAGTACGATGCCTATTTACGCAATCATGAAAGAACTGTCGCGCAATCGGATAATCTATTCAAGGCATTTGGACAAAGTGCAGCGGCATATCGAGGGCGTCAGGAAGTTAATCAAGAGATTAAAGAGCGCCAGCTGAAGTATGATCGCGATTAAACGGTGCGGATTGGCTGGGAATATCGAGTGTATTCACCAATATGCCATCAGGTAATCGGAGCAGGCGGCTCGTTGTGCAACTGCTCGTGTTCACCCCCGATACTGCCCCGGTGTCGCCGCCAGATGCTGCTTGAACGCCCGCTGGAAATGCGCTTGGTCGGCAAACCCCGCTTCCAGCGCCACGTCGGCGATCAGCTTGCCATTGCGCAGTTGATCCTGGGCAAACTGGATACGCCGGTTGACCAGGAAGGCGTGGGGCGTCATGCCGTAATGCTGCTTGAACGCGCGGATCAGGTAGGAGGGCGACAACTGCGCCGCTTCGCAGATATCTTCGAGCTTGAGCATTTGCGTGCAGTGCTCGCGGATGAAGTCGGCGGCGCGTTCGAGCTTGAAATTGGGCTCGTGCAGCGGTTGTTCGGCCGGGTTCAGGCGTAGTTGCACCTCGGTGAAAAATTCCACGGCCGCGCTGTGTTTACCCAACACGTCTTGCTGGGCATCGACCAGCACCTGATGCAACGCCTGCAATCCAACGAACAAAGCACGGTCCGCGGTGTGGGTGGCCGCGAACCGGCGAAACGCCAGATCGTTGCCGAACCCGAGTTGATGCTGTAAATCGGTGAGCCACGGGGTGTCGACGTACAGCATCAGGTACGACCAGGGCTGGTCATCGATTGGATTGCAGGCATGGACATCACCGGGGTTCATCAGCACGACGGTCCCGGCGCAGACCTCGAAGTTCGATTGCTCATGGACATAGGTACTGCGCCCGGCGGTGATCGCACCGATGGAAAAGTGCTCGTGGGCATGCCGGGTGTAACAGACCTCGCGTCCGTCGGCGATGGAGCGGGCTTCGATGAAGGGCAGGGCATCATCGCGCCAAAAGCGCGGTGCCTTGTCGGTGTCCCTGGTCTTTGCGGGCTTCATGATCAATCCTTGGCAGATCAGCGCCTGAGTGTATTAGCTCTCGCCTTCAAAGGCTCGTTTCAGTTCGGCGATATCGAGTTTTTTCATGTGCATCATGGCCAGCATCGCGCGCTGGGATTTTACCGTGTCGGGATCCTTGATCATTTCCATCATCGCGACCGGCACGATCTGCCAGGACACGCCGAATTTGTCCTTGAGCCAGCCGCATTGCTGTGCTTCGACCGGCCCACCGGCAGACAGGCGTCCCCAGAAGTGGTCGACTTCTTCCTGGGTCTGGCAGTTGACCTGGAACGAGATCGCTTCGTTGAAAGTGAAGTTCGGGCCACCGTTGAGACCGGTGAAGGTTTGCCCGTCGAGTTCGAAGCTGACCGTCATGACCGAACCGACTTCCCGGCCGTGGAACTCTTTTCCAGCCTCGCCGTAGTGAGTGATGGCGGTTATTTTCGAATGATCGAAGATCGCACAGTAGAACTTGGCGGCCTCTTCGGCCTGACCATCGAACCACAGGCAAGGGGTGAGTTTTTGCACATGTAGCATGGCGGGTCTCCTTGGCAGGTTTTTGCAGGCTGGATTATCAGCGTAGCTAGCCTGGGGCGGCCTGGTCGTGCCGTAGATCGCCGAGTGTGTAAGGATTTTCTACAGAATGTTGTCAATATGACTGCGACCTGAGTCATGCTGACTACGCCTTTAGCGAGTCGTTGTGACCAGTACGTTCTCAGGGCCCTGATTTTCATGGGTTAATTGGGTGGCACGCGACTTGATAAGTCCAACGTACAACTGAACTGCTACAGGAGTACGGAAATGTTCCATGTCTTCAGCAATGCTCAGAATGTCCTGCACCTATCCAGCCGTGTGTTGGGCGTTGGCCTGGCGATGTTACTGGCCGGCATCTACGGCGCTTACCTCCATGCTGGCCATCTGTCGATCGTTGCACTGGTGTCGTTGCATGCCATGACCATCGTCGGACCGACCCTGCTGAAAATCGGCTACGTCATGCGCCTGCTGGCCCAACACCGGTTGAGCAAACCTCAGTTCGTGGCGCTGGCCTGATGCGTAAACTGTCCGCTGCTCCCGTCTTCAGCCTTGGTTTTAGACCGTTCTTTCTCGCGGGTGCCGCGTTTGCCGCAGTGGCGGTGGCCATCTGGGCCCTGTGGCTGTACGGGCGTTTGCCCGAAGCGCAACCGGTAGGAGGCATGCTCGCCTGGCATCGGCACGAGATGCCGTTCGGGTTCGCCGTGGCGATCATTGCCGGTTTTCTGCTGACGGCGGTGCCGAACTGGACCGGCCGCCCCGGGCTCAACGGTTGGCCACTGATCGGGCTGGTGCTGATCTGGTTGCTGGGGCGACTGGCCTGGTTACTGCCGATTTCTCCTGCAGGGGTGCTGCTTTCGCAACTGCCTTTCTTGCCGTTGTTGGCCTGGGTGCTGGGACGAGACCTGGTGGCTGCTGGCAAGCGTGAGAACTATCCGATTCTGCTGCTGATCACCTTGCTGGCCGGTTGTCAGCTCATGACACTGTGGGGGCTCTGGACTGATGACACAGGTTTGCAGCGACGTGGTGTATTAGCGGCCTTATGGCTGGTAGGCGCACTGATGAGCGTGATTGGCGGGCGGGTAATTCCGTTCTTCATTCAACGCGGCTTGAACCGTCCGGCGACGCCTGCAGCCAATCCATTACCCACCAAGGTGCTGATGGTGAGCGGGTTGTTGGCGGCGGTGACGTTTGCCATCGGTTTGAATGACGTGCCCAGGTTTTGGCTGGCGGCGTTGTTTTTATTGATGGGCAGTCTGCATCTGTTGCGCCTGTGGCGTTGGCATGACCGGGGTATGTGGCGTGTGCCGCTATTGTGGTCGCTGTACCTGTCTTATGCCTGGCTGGTAGTGGCGGTGTTTGCCATGGCGCTGTGGCATCTCGGCCTGATGCCGCAACAGAGTCTGGCCACGCATTCGTTGGCGGTGGGCGGTATTGGCGGGTTGATTCTGGCGATGATTGCGCGGGTTAGCCTGGGGCATACCGGTCGGCCGCTGCTACCCTCGAAAGCAATCGTTGCGGGGTTTGCCCTGGTGCTGTTGGCGGCTTTGTCACGGGTGTTGCTGGTGCCGTTCGCCGGGTGGGGATTGGGGGTGTCGGCATTGCTTTGGTGTGTGGCGTTTGTGCTGTTTCTGTGGCGTTACACAGGTATTTTGTTCAGCCCGAGGGCGTAGGAGTCAGGCTTGCTGGTGAAGGCGTCCTGGCAGACGATAATTGTCTTTCAGGTGTACATATCCGTTCCTGCGGTAACGGCCACCTAGGGTTTCGCTTTTACTGTAGGAGCCAGGCTTGCCGGTGAAGGCGTCCTGGCGGCCAATGGGGATTTGTGACTGAGTACATATCCATTGCTGCGGTAACGATCACTTATGGTTTCGCTTTTACTGTAGGAGCCAGGCTTGCCGGCGAAGGCGTCCTGACGGCCAATGGGGAATTTTGACTGAGTACATATCCATTTCTGCGGTAACGACCACTTATGGTTTCGCTCTTACAGCGAGTCACTTGGAAAAGCCCCAAGTAACCAAGGGCTCTTGCCCCTGGCGTTCGGTGCCTCGCTCCGGTCCTGCTCCGTGGGTCGCCGCGATGGGCCATCCTTGGCCCAGCGCGGCTAAACCGGCATCCATGCCGGTTTACCCACTGCGCAGAACCTCCACTCGGCCTCTCGAGGGGGCAAGAACATCAAAAGCCAGATCACCATCAAAAACGAGGCGGCCTTAAAGCCGACCTGACCGGAAGCCATACGCATACCTTCTGTAGGAGCGAGCATGCTCGCGAAAAACCTGAGAGCACTGCGGGCTACCAGGTGCCCGGCGTTATCGTTGACGACCATCGCGACGGTGCGACGATTCGACATGCTCGCTCCTACATGGGGATCCAGGTTCACCCGTAACAGTCAGGTCGGCTTTAAGGCCGCCTCGCTTTGCTGTTGATCGCGAGCGCCCCGT